>CAUPOD010000028.1:0-11953 GCA_963512745.1 uncultured Burkholderia sp.
GCATCTCGGTGGGCGGTATCGGCCCGAACCGCAAGCTGTTCGGCCAGGGCGTCGAGGCCGATTTCCTGCCGCACACGCTGCTCGCCGCGAACGCGTTCTCGCGCGGCATGCCCGAGCACGGCGCCGATCTCGCGGACCGGCTGCTCGACCTGATCGCGCTGCACGACGCCTCGAACATCGCGGCCGTCATCGTCGAGCCGTTCGCGGGCTCGGCCGGCGTGATCGTGCCGCCGCGCGGCTATCTGCAACGCCTGCGCGAGATCTGCACCGCACACGACATCCTGCTGATCTTCGACGAGGTCATCACGGGCTTCGGCCGCACGGGCGCGATGACCGGCGCCGAAGCATTCGGCGTCACGCCCGACATCATGAACTTCGCCAAGCAAGTGACGAACGGTACGCAGCCGCTCGGCGGCGTAGTCGTGAAGCAGGACATCTACGACACCTTCATGGCCGCGGGCGGCCCCGAATACATGGTCGAGTTCCCGCACGGCTACACGTATTCGGCGCACCCGGTCGCGTGCGCGGCGGCCCTCGCGTCGCTCGATCTGCTCGAACGCGAGGATGCCGTCGGCCGCGTGCGCGCGCTCGCCCCGCATTTCGAGGCAGCCGTGCATGGCTTGAAGGGCCTGCCGCACGTGGCCGACATCCGCAACATCGGGCTCGCGGCCGGCATCACGATCGCCGCGCTGCCCGGCGAGCCCGCGCGCCGGCCGTACGAAATCGCGATGCGCTGTTGGGCCAAGGGCTTCTACGTGCGTTACGGCGGCGATACGATTCAACTCGCGCCGCCGTTCATCGCCGAAAAGCATGAGATCGACAGCCTCGTGCATGCCTTGTCGGATGCGCTGACCGAAGTCGCTTGAGGCCGCGGCCATGCGCGCGCCCGGCATAGCGCGCGAGGGTAGGGCTCGCGCGCTATGATGGGCGTGGGCGACGCGCCGCATGGCGAATCGCCCACGCTCGCGCGCGCGGTCTGCGTGCGAGCGGCCCCGATCGCCAGCTCATTCTGCCCAAACCTCAATGAACGTCATCAACGCACTGCTGCGCGGCCGCGACGGCCTGCACACGATCGTCACCGATGCCGGCACCATCGCCGCCATCCGCCCGCAACCGGCCTCGCGCAACGCCGAACCCGGCGAGATCGACGCGGCCGGGCGCCTCGCGATCGCACCGCTCGTCGAACCGCACATCCATCTCGACGCAGTCCTGACCGCCGGCCAACCGGCCTGGAACGAGAGCGGCACGCTGTTCGAAGGCATCGAGCGCTGGGCGCAGCGCAAGGCGACCATCACGCATGCCGACACCAAGACGCGTGCGCACGCTGCGCTCGGCATGCTGCGCGATCACGGCATCCAGCACGTTCGCACGCATGTGGACGTGACCGACCCGTCGCTCGCCGCGCTTGCCGCCCTGCTCGAAGTCAAGGACGAAGCACGCGATACGATCGATCTTCAGATCGTCGCGTTTCCGCAGGAAGGCATCGAGTCGTTCGAGAACGGCCGTGCGCTGATGGAACGCGCGATCGCGATGGGCGCGGACGTGGTCGGCGGCATTCCGCACTTCGAGAACACGCGCGAGCAGGGCGTCGCATCGATCCGTTTCCTGATGGACCTCGCGGAACGCACGGGCTGCCTGGTCGATGTCCATTGCGACGAGACCGACGATCCGCACTCGCGCTTTCTCGAAGTGCTCGCCGAGGAGACGCGCGTACGCGGCATGGGCGCGCGCGTCGCGGCGAGCCACACGACCGCGATGGGTTCGTACGACAACGCCTATTGCTCGAAGCTGTTCCGCCTGCTGCAGCGCGCCGCGCTGAATTTCATTTCGTGCCCGACCGAGAGCATCCACCTGCAAGGGCGCTTCGATACGTTTCCGAAACGGCGCGGCCTCACGCGCGTCGCCGAACTGGATCGCGCGGGGCTCAACGTGTGCTTCGGCCAGGATTCGATTCAGGATCCGTGGTATCCGCTCGGCAACGGTAACATCCTGCGCGTGCTCGACGCCGGACTGCACATCTGCCACATGATGGGTTACGAGGATCTGCGGCGCTGCCTCGATTTCGTGACGGACCACAGCGCCACGACGCTGCAGCTCGGCGAGCGCTACGGGCTGGCAGCCGGACGGCCCGCGAATCTCGTGATACTCGACGCCGTCAGCGACTACGACGCGCTGCGCCGTCAGGCCAAGGCGCTCGTCTCGATCCGCCACGGCCGCGTGATCATGCAGCGCGAGCCGGAGCGGCTCGCCTATCCTCAGTCGTAGGCGTCGGCAAGAAACGCCTTGCCGTCATCGGTCAGCTCGACGCGTCCCGCGCTGCCGCTCAGATAGATCAACCCGTCGTTCAGCAACTGCTCGATCGGGGGTGCCAGCCCCGAGGGTACGGCGCGGCCGGTGCCGAACTGGTCGATCCATTTCAGGGTGTCGATCGCCTCGGGCGTGAGCGTACGGAACATAGGCCGCCTCCATTGGATGGACTGTTTCCCAATCGATCCTAGCACGTCAAAACCGCGCCGAATGCCGCATGAATCGTAGAAACAGGCGATGCGTTCACATTTTTTCATTTCTATTGCCGCCCCGGAAATCTCCGTTTGAACGCCGTAATCGAACTACAGAAACGAGATTTCCTGCCGATATAGGGACCATACGCGTAACCCGCTGTTTTGATGCGGATAACCGTATAAATCGTACGATTGCATTAAACCGCGCCAACCATTCGTCTGATTATTAAGGAGGTTAATCTGCCGAAAATACCGCAATCGAGTCAAATAATGTCATCAGACTACAGATCTGATTGTTCCAAGCAATCTGTTATGGTTAAATCGCTCCGGGTTACTACGTGAGTAGTTATACGAGGGTATCTATAGTGGAATATGTCATCGTTAAAGTGGGCGACGCAGCGGATTGGGTGTCTCGCCTTCTTGCGCGCGAGCAGCATAGCGAACAGTGCGCCCGCTTTTTGGGCGTCGCGATCGAGCGCCATCGCGCGCGCCGAACGCATTATCAGAAGGCGCCGCATTTGCCGCAGCGCCTGATGCGCGCGTCCTGGTCGATCTGGTCGCGCTCGAACGGCTCGCGCTGCTGAGCCGTTTCGCCATGCGTGAGGGTGTTCAGCTACATCGCGCTCAGGCCCCCGACTGAGCCTTATTTCGCCCGCTTTCGCATCTCCGCGATTAGTCGTTAGTCGCCCCCGCAGTGGGTCAACTGTCCGCCGTTGGCGCTGCCCGGTCGATCGCCGCCAATAGTCGCCGCAAAGTCACCGTAAATCGCAGTAGTTCGCTGCCGTTTTCATCGCCGCATTTCGGCAATTCCGCTCGGCATGGCCGCCGCTCAGACGCCGTTCGCCGCGTTTCGCGCCGTGTATCCGTGCCGCGACAGGCGCGTCGGTCTCGTCCTCTCTTCTGCGCCACTCAGCCTTCGGCTTTCGCCTTTTCGGAGCCTCTGAAGTATTTGCTCCATTGTGATAGCTTTGCTGGTTTCCACTGGCCCGGTTCCGAGCCTCAGGAGTTCTTCGCATGGAATACCGCACACTTGGCACGGCCCGCGTGCCCGTTAGCCTGATCGGCCTCGGCACGATGACCTGGGGCGAACAGAACACGGAAAGCGAGGCGCACGCGCAGCTCGATTACGCGCTCGGCCGCGGCGTCACGCTGATCGATGCCGCCGAAATGTATCCGGTGCCGCCCAAGCCCGAAACGCAAGGCCGCACCGAACAATACATCGGCACATGGCTCGCCAAGCATCCGGCCGTGCGCGACAAGCTTGTCCTGGCGACCAAGATCGCAGGCCCCGCGCGCCAGCCGCACAATCCGCGCCACATCCGCAGCGCCGGCAATCAGTTCGACCGCAAGAATCTGACCGAAGCGCTCGACGGCAGCCTCGCGCGGCTGCAGACCGACTATATCGATCTCTACCAGCTCCATTGGCCCGACCGCAGCACGACAACCTTCGGCCGCCCCGTCTACCCTTGGGTCGATGACGAATACACGGTGCCGATCGACGAAACGCTCGAAGTGCTCGCCGAATTCGTGAAGGCCGGGAAGGTCCGGCAGATCGGCGTCTCGAACGAAACGCCGTGGGGCGTCGCGCAGTTCCTGCAGGCAGCCGACAAGCACGGTCTGCCGCGTATCGCGAGCATCCAGAATCCGTACAGCCTGCTGAACCGCAGCTTCGAAACGGGGCTGTCGGAGTTCTCGCACCGCGACGGCATCGGCCTGCTCGCGTATTCGCCGCTCGGATTCGGCTGGCTGACCGGGAAGTACGAGGGCGGGGCACGTCCTGCCGGCGCGCGCATCACGCTGTTCGAACGCTTTCAGCGCTACAGCAAGCCGCACGCGCAGCAGGCCACCGCGCGCTACGTCGAACTCGCCAAGCGGCATGGGCTATCGCCCGCGCAGATGGCGCTCGCGTTCGTCAACAGCCGTCCGTTCACGGTCAGCACTTTGATCGGCGCGACGTCGCTCGATCAACTCAAGGAAAACATCGACAGCGTCGATGTGAAGCTTTCTCCGGAAGTGCTCGCCGAGATCGATGCGTTGCACGAGTTGCAGCCCAATCCCGCGCCGTAATAGAGGGAACAGCGGTAGCAGAGGTGGCGCGTTTTGAGTCAGAGCGTAGCGCAGCCCCGGCGAGGCTCGTCGCGATTCTGGCGACACACGGCGTCGGCAAAGGCAACGCGCTTAAAAGCAATGCTCTTTTGAGACGGAGACATGGCCCCCGGTCGAGGCATGGGCGCCGATATCGGGGCGCGCTAGCGTTTGGCGGCTAGGACCCGGCTCGGCGCAACGCCACGGGGACGCCCAGCGCCGGAGCGCGGCACCGCGATTTCTAGGCCGCAACGCAGCAGCCGCCGAGTCGCGGTCTAGCCCCCGGCTTCGGCCGCGCCCGGCGCTTCGCAAGCGCGTTAAGACGCACGAGTCTGCCCCTGAACGGCGCTTCAGGGTAAGATCTGCAGTTTTTGACATCGCGCGCCCCTCGGCGCGGGCCGCCGCTGCATACGTGCGCGCGGACCGCGACAAGCGGGCGCCTGGAATTCGCATGACCAAATCCAAGATTTCTCCGAAACTCGAACAAGCGCTGACGCGCGGCGATCTTGCCATCCGTCAGGCCAATTCGGCGCGTGCCAGCGCCGTGCTGGACGCGCTCGGCAAGATGGTCGTCGCGGCCTCGGCCACGATCGGCGTCGAAGCCAGCATCGACATCCCGCATGCCGACCGCGTCTACGATCCGGTTGACGGCCTGTGGCCGCAGAAGATGCTCGTCTCGTTCGACGGCCCCGTCGACGAGGCCGATCCCGAGGAACTGCGCGAGGTGTATCTCGTGTCCGACCACCCGGGCACGCTGTTCCGCGTCGAATGGCATCGCGCCGACGGCAAGCAAGGCCGTTACGAAGGCGGCCCGCTCGCCACGGTCGGCTTCCTGACCGACGTCGAACTGCCGTGGGGCGACGACGATTGAGCGCACGTTGAGCGCACGTTGAGCGCACGGCCGTCGGCTGTGCTCGTCTGGCAGCCCTTAGGATCTTGGCGCCCGGGGCGTCTGATCCATCCTAGTCTGCCAGCTCCTCGGCGGCGTCGGTTTCCCGGCGCCCGGGCGGCGTCTGCAGGTTAGCGCGTCAGCCTGCGCCGGAACAGCCAGGACGCGACGAAGAACCCCGCGAGCGCATAAGCGGCCAGTAACACCAGGTGCCGCACCACGTGCTCGGGCGCCCATCCGAGCATGGCCGCGCGAATCAGCGCCACCGCGTTGGCGAGCGGCAGCAGGTTGGCGATCTCGCGTACCGCGGGCGGCAGCTGCGTGAGCGGGAAGAACACGCCCGAGAGCAGCAGCATAGGCGTCAGCACGAGCGTTTGGTAGAACATGAAGAAGTCGTAGGACGGCGCGAGCGCCGTGACGATCATGGCCATGCTCGCGAACGCGAAGCCCGCCAGCGCGATGACGGGCAATGCCGCGAGCATCGACGGAAAGCGCGTATACCCGAGCAAGCCCGCCACGAGCATGATCGCGGCGCCCGACAGCATCGCCTTGCTGGCCGCCCATGCAATCTCGCCGAGCACGATATCGCCGAGCGCCAGCGGCGTGTGCATGATCGCCTCCCAGGTGCGTTGCACCTGCATGCGCGAAAACGCCGAGTACATCGACTCGAAACTGGCCGACATCATCACGCTCGAACCGACGGTGCCCGCCGCCAGAAACGCGATATAGGACACCCCGTCGACGTGCCCCACCAGCAAGCCGAGCCCGAGCCCCAGCCCGAACAGGTAGATCATCGGATCGGCGAGATTGCCGAACATCGACGGGATCGCGAGCTTTTTCCAGACCAGGAAATTGCGCAGCCAAACCGCGAGCCAATTGCTCGCATTGGCGGGCAGTGCCAGCTTCGGATGCGTCGCGAGCGCAGCCGGGGCGGCCGTATTGGCGGGAGGGGCGTACTTGCTGTCCATCGTCTCAGTCCTGCATTTCGCGGCCGGTCAGCCGCAGGAAAACGTCTTCGAGATTGGCAGGCCGGTGCAGACTGCGCAATCCGGAATGGCCCTTCAAGCGCTGGTCGATCTGCGCGGGATCGCGCACGTAGCAGAACAGCGTCTCGCCGCTGATCTCGGTGCGCTCGGCGAACGGCGCGAGTTCGGCGCGCAGGCTTTCGGGATCGGCGCCGTAGATCTCGATCACGTCGCAGCCGATCTCCGATTCGATCAGCGCATGCGGCGCGCCCTCGGCGATCTTGCGGCCTTCCTCGAGCACGCATAGACGGTCGCACAGACGTTCGGCCTCTTCCATGAAGTGGGTGGTCAGCAGAATCGTCTTGCCGCGCGCCAGCAGCGAGCGCAAGCGCTCCCACATCAGATGGCGCGCCTGCGGATCGAGGCCGGTGGTGGGTTCGTCCAGCACGAGCACCGACGGATCGTTGACCAGTGCGCGCGCCAGCGTCAGGCGCCGCCGCATACCGCCCGAAAGCTCGCTGACCTTGGCGTCGGCCTTGTGCTCGAGCTTCGCGAATTCGAGCAGCTCGGGCACCTTGGCCCGCGCGGCGCGCTCCGATAGCCCGAAATAACGGCCGAACACGATCAGATTCTCGCGCACCGTGAAATCGGGATCGAGGTTATCGAACTGGGGGACCACGCCGACCGACTGCCGTGCCTGCCGCGCACGCGCCGGGACGGGTTCGCCGCAGAGATGAATCGTGCCCACATCGGGATACGTGATGCCGAGCAGCATCCGCAGCGTAGTGGTTTTGCCGGCGCCATTCGGTCCCAACAGGCCGAAACATTCGCCGCCCTGTACATGGAAGGAGAGCCGGTCGACGACGAGCTTGTCGCCAAAACGTTTTTCGACTTGGTGAAATTCGATAGGGGCGCCGGACATGGAGGCTCTGCGGAATTCGACGGAACCCATTCTAAGTGGATTGACGCAAACTTGCGCGAGGCGCGGCGAAAAACCGTATGCGTTTAAGTTTTCAGCACTTGCATGGTAAAAAAGTCCGCCGCATGATGGACTTATCGCGACCAATGCCCAGGGAGGCATCATGGCAAGCTATCGAAAAATTCTGCTTTGTTACGACGGCTCGCTCGAAGGCCGCAAGGCATTGCGCTGCGGCGCCGATCTGGCGCTGGACCTAAAAGCGGAGACACACTTGCTATCGGTCGTGGACATGCGCTCGAGCATCGCGCAAAGCGCGGGGCTGCTGACCGACGTGGCCTGCAGCCGTTTCGAGGAAACTGCGCGCGAAATCCTGCAGGAAGGGGTGAACTGGTTGACCGAACGAGGCGTCAAGGCGGAAGGCCACTTTGCGTTCGGCTATCCGATCGACGAGATCGCGAGCCTCGCCAACGAACTCGGTGCGGATCTGGTCGTGGTCGGGCATCGCTGCCGCAGCGGGCTGTCGCGCTGGTGGATGGGTTCCGGCAACACGCAATTGCTGGACCGCCTGTCGTGCAGCATTCTCGTAGCCTGCTCGTCGCAGGCCGAACAGCACGCGAAACAAACCGAAACGGCCGCGGCGGCTAGCTAGTTGAGCGGGCCGTTAGGCTCGCTCAACTCATTCAAACTCATTCAATTAGCGAGATCGAGCGCGACGAGCTTCCAGTCAAACAAGCCGCGGCGCTCGAATACGGCGGAGTAGCTCGAGCCGCCGCCTGCGCGGGTATACGTGACCACGAACTGGTTGAGGCCGCGGTACCCCGCATGCGCCTGCACACGCGGGCTGCTCGCACCGTCCGCTGGGCCCGCAGCTCCGGCATCGGCCGCGGCGCCTACGTTATTCCCGCCAGCCGCGCTGCCGTCTGCATTAGAACCTTCCTCGAGCGCAGGCGGCTGCTGCGCGCCACTGCCCGGCAACAGAACCGGCGGCATGCCATTCAAAATAGCTGCCACGCCGGATGGGGAGGCATAGGTCTCGACCAGCGGGCCGATCACGGCAGACCCGACCATCGCGCCGAGCACGGCCAGCGGATTGTTCTGCTGTGCGCCGCCGAGCGCATGCGTAAGCTCGCCTGTCAATTGCAGCTTGAGACTATCGCGCAGTGCCGGAAAATCGACGTGCGAACTAATCGCCTGCGCATCGCGCAAATCGACAGCCTGTTTCAACTGCCTAAGCACCCAATACGGCGACGCGTAGAGCCAAGCGACAAGCAGCACCACCACGAGAATCGCGATCTTGAGCAGCAGCGGACGGCGCCGGCGAATGGGCGGAGTGGCAGGTGTTGTCGTCAAAAAAGCGTTCCCGGTTGAGTAATTGAAGGCGCGGGAGCCCCTTGCAGCTTAGGCGCCCGCCTGCAGCGCCGCGCGTTCGTCGTCGATGCAGCGGTCGATCATACGGCAAACCGCGTCGATTCGGCCAACCATGATCAGGCGCGACGGCCCATGATAGACCCGCACCGGCGCGCGCTGTTCCGCAGCCGGATGCAGCGTGCTGTGCAACGAGACACGCGCGAAAGCGGGCAGCGCCGACGGCAAGATCGGCATTTGCACGGGAACGGCCGCGTCGCTGCGCGGTTGCAGCGCTGCGCACGAGATTTTGCCGCGCAGATGACGCAGACGACCGAACTGACGAAAAGGCAGCAAACGGGCAAGGCGTTCCATGATGTTCTCCTGCGACAGCGTAAGGGGGGTAAAGGCGCGGGGACAGCGGATTCAGCGGCCGGATTCGGTGATCCGATTTAAAACTCGCCAGGACGGATCAAGCCCACCGCGATACCTTCGAGCGCGAAATCTTCGCGGCCCGATTCGACAAAAATATTTTCGTAGTCGGGGTTTTCGGCAATCAGCTCGACGCCGCCCGAAAGCCGCTTCAGACGCTTCACGGTGACGTCGTCGCCGAGACGCGCGACGATGATCTGGCCGTCCTTCGCCTCGTCGCGCTTCTGCACGGCGAGCAGATCGCCGTCGAGAATGCCCGCGTCGCGCATCGATAAGCCGCGTACCTTCAATAGGTAGTCGGGCTTGCTCGAGAACAGCGCCGGATCGCATGCGTAGTGCTGCGAAACATGTTCCTGCGCGAGGATCGGGCTGCCGGCCGCGACGCGGCCGACGAGCGGCAGCGACAGCTGCATGAGCGCGGCATGCGGCAGCGTGAATTGATACGGCCCGTCGTCGCTGTCGCCGAGCAGGCGGATGCCGCGCGACGCGCCGGCCGCAAGCTCGATCACGCCCTTGCGGGCCAGCGCGCGCAGATGCTCCTCCGCGGCGTTGGGCGAGCTGAAGCCGAGTTCGGCCGCAATCTCGGCGCGGGTGGGCGGAAAGCCGGAGCGCTCGATCGCGCGACGGATCAAGTCGAATACTTGCTGCTGGCGGGCGGTCAGTTTGGTCATGGCATCACTGTATGGATGGACAGTACCTGTATTTTTATACAGGTCCAGAAGAAAAAGCAAGCGCTGAATGCGCGGCGTGGCTTTCATGTCGCAGCAGCGCTCCAGCGCATCAACTACTCAAATTAGATATAAAAAGATAAGGAATTATTATTTTTAATGATTTAGTACCTTGGCTAGACTGACCCGGCATGACCACAAACACAACTGGAACAACTGGAAATCCGGGAGAACTGCATATGTTCAAGCGCAATACGGGGTGGGGACAACGCGCACGGCTATTTGCCGCCAGCCTGGCCGTCGGTGCGGGCGCATTGGGCGCCGCGGCCCACGCCATGGCCGATACGTCCTTTCTGAACGTGTCCTACGATCCGACGCGCGAGCTTTATCAGCAGATCGATCAGGCGTTCGCCAAGGAATGGAAGGCGAAGACCGGTGAAAGCGTCGATTTCAAGCAGTCGCACGGCGGCTCGGGCGCACAAGCGCGCGCGGTGCTCGACGGGCTGCAGGCCGACGTGGTCACGCTGGCGCTCGCGTACGACATCGACGCGCTCGCCGACAAGGGCCTCGTCGCCAAGGACTGGCAAAAGCGCCTGCCCGACAACGCGTCCCCGTACACCTCGACGATCGTGTTTCTCGTTCGCAAGGGCAATCCGAAGGGCATCAAGGACTGGAACGACCTGGTCAAGCCCGGTATCTCGATCGTCACGCCGAACCCGAAGACGTCGGGAGGCGCGCGCTGGAACTATCTCGCCGCGTGGACGTACGCCCTGCATCAGCCGGGCGGCAACGCCCAGACGGCCAAGGATTTCGTGACCAAGCTCTACAAGAACGCAGGCGTGCTCGACACGGGCGCGCGCGGCGCGACCACGAGCTTCGTGCAGCGCGGGCAGGGCGACGTGCTGATCGCCTGGGAGAACGAAGCGTTCCTGTCGCAGAAGGAATTCCCGGGCAAGTTCGACATCGTGGTGCCGTCGGTCAGCATCCTGGCCGAACCGCCCGTCGCCGTCGTGGACAAGGTCGTGGACAAGAAGGGCACGCGCAAGCTCGCCGACGCTTATCTGAACTTCCTCTATACCGAGGAAGGCCAGGAGATCGCCGCGCGCAACTTCTACCGTCCGCGCTCGAAGGACGTCCCGGCCGCGCTCACGCAGCAGTTCCCGAAGCTCAAGCTCTATACGGTGGACGAGACGTTCGGCGGCTGGACCAGCGCGCAGAAGACGCATTTCGCCGACGGCGGTGTGTTCGATTCGATCTATCAGCCGCAATGAGCGAATCGTGCCGGCGTCATCACCGCGCTAACCGCGCATAACGGCGCACGGCAGGAGGAGCAGTACCCAAGCAGTACGGCGGACCGCCCGGCAGCAGCCGCGGTCCGCTCCCGCATTGCCCGGCGCCCCGTGCGCCGGAAAAGAAAATCCGGCTCGCCTCGCGAGCCGTCCCATGTTCCGTCACGGTACCGATACAGATGACGACGTTCAGTCTGCGCAAACCGAGCGCGCTGCCGGGTTTCGGGCTCACGCTGGGTATCACGGTGGCTTATTTGAGCCTCGTGGTGCTCATCCCGCTCGCCGCGACCTTTCTCAAAACCGCGAGCCTCAACTGGGCGCAATTCGTCGCCGCGACCACGTCGCCGCGCGTGCTCGCCTCGTACCGGCTCACGTTCACTGCCGCGCTCGGCGGCGCCTTGATCAACGCCGCGTTCGGCTTCCTCGTCGCCTGGGTGCTGGTGCGCTACAAGTTCCCGTTCAAGCGCCTGGTCGATGCCATCGTCGATCTGCCGTTCGCGCTGCCCACGGCGGTGGCCGGCATCGCGCTGGCAGCCGTCTACGCGGACAACGGCTGGATCGGCCAGTGGCTCGCGCCGCTCGGCATCAAGGTCGCGTTCACGCGGTGGGGCGTGCTGGTCGCGCTCACGTTCATCGGTCTGCCGTTCGTGGTACGCACCGTGCAGCCCGTGCTGGAGGAATTCGAACGCGAGCAGGAGGAGGCCGCGGCCTGCCTCGGCGCGTCGCGCTGGCTCACGTTCCGCCGCGTGGTGCTGCCGGCCGTGTTCCCGGCGCTCCTGACCGGTTTCGCGCTGGCCTTCGCGCGTGCGCTCGGCGAGTACGGCTCGGTGATCTTCATTGCCGGCAACGTGCCGATGAAAT
>CAUPOD010000029.1:0-11898 GCA_963512745.1 uncultured Burkholderia sp.
CGGCAAGATGACGCTGGCGAACGTCGGCACGATCGAGAACCTGTACAGCGCGATTGCGGCCGGCAATGCGATCCAGATCGGCAGTACGCAGCAAGGTGGTTCGGTCGGCAGCGGCAATTACGGCGGCACGACCGTCGACAATGTCGGCCAGACGCTGTACCAGTACCAGTCGCAGAACGTCGTCTCCACGTATGCGTGGAACGAGGATACGACGCGGGATGTCGGCACGGTCGTGGAAGCGCCCGTCGTGCTGGCGCCGGCCGCTATCGGCGGTACGGGCGGCACGATCGTCGCGAACAACGCGGTCCAGATCAACGCAACGAACCTGAACAACACGAACGTCGCGGCGGCCAGTTCGGCGACGGGCGCCACGGGCGGCACGCTGGGCGCGAATGCGAATGCGACGGGTGTCTCGACGGGTACCGCACCGGGTGTCGGCAGCGTGGCGCAGCCGGGCGGAACGGTCAGCGCACCGCAGTCGATCGCAAGCGGCGGCGTCCTGCCGGTTACGCTGCCCACGAACGGCCTGTTTACGGTGCAGGCTGCCCCGAATCTCCCCTATCTGATCGCGACCGATCCACGACTGACCAGCTATACGAATTTCATTTCGAGCGACTACATGCTCGGTCAGCTCGGCCTCAATCCGCAGACCCTGGCGAAGCGCCTCGGCGACGGGCTGTACGAAGAGCAGATGGTACGCAACCAGATCACGCAGCTAACCGGGCGCGTGTATCTGCAAGGCTATACGAACAACCAGGACGAATATCGTTCGCTGATGACGGCCGGTGTGCATGCGGCCAAGCAGTTCGGACTGGAGCCGGGCATCGCGCTGACCCAGGCGCAGATGGATGCGCTGACGAGCGACATGGTGTGGCTCGTCAAGCAGACCGTGACGCTGCCCAACGGGTCGAAGCAAACGGTGCTGGCCCCGGTCGTCTACCTCGCTCACGCGCATGCGAAGGATCTGCAACCGAACGGCGCGCTGATTGCAGCGGACGACGTCGAGATTCACGCGGCCGGCAGCGCGGTCAATTCCGGCGTCGTCAAGGGCGGTTCGCGGACCGTCGTTACGGCCACCGATATCGTAAACCGGGGCGGTTCGATCGGCAGTAGTGGCGCGAACGGTTCCACGGTGCTGTCGGCGTCCCACGACGTGATCAATGCGTCGGGCGAAATCACCGGTAACCGCGTCGCGGTGCTGGCCGGCAACGACATCGTTAATACGACGCTGGTGGATACGCAAGGCGTCGGCGCGGCCTCGGGCGACAGCAGGGTGAATACGTCGCTCGTCGGTCGGCAAGGCGGCATCGTGTCGACGGGCGACCTGCTGGTGTCGGCCGGGCGCGATCTGACGGTTCATGACGCCAGCCTTACTGCGGGCGGCGACGCGCAGATCGCAGCGGGACGCAATCTCGCGGTCGATACGGTCCAGTCGGAGACGAACCAATCGGTCGAGAAAAACGCGAACCATCACTGGGAAGCGAGCAGCGTCGCCAACGAGAGGAGTGTTATCTCGTCGGGAGGCTCGCTTGCTATGCAGAGTGGCGGCGATGCGACGTTCAAGGGCGCATTGGTGTCCGCGGGCAAGGACCTTGCGGTGCTCACAGGCGGGAATTTGACTGCGACTGCGGTTAGCGATACAGCTAAATACGATAACGTCGCGGCGGACAGTAAGACACGCAAGGAAACCGATCACGTCTACGACGAGCACGCCGTAGGCACGCAATTTACCGCGAGTGGCAATGCAACCCTAGGGGCGGCCAGCACGGACGCTTCTAAGGGTAACGTGTCGCTGACGGGGTCATCCCTTACCGCCGGCATGACCGACGGTATCGAAAACGGCAGGGGCGCGGCGAACATCGTTTCCACGGGCAACGTGACGCTCAACGAAGCGCGCGAGGAGCACGACAATTACCAGGCAGTACAGGTCAATCGCGGCAGCGTCGTGAGCCGCACGAAGACCGACGCGATGCACGAGGCGCGGGCGAACGTCGGAGTCGGCAGTACCGTCTCGGGCGATACGGTCAACATCGGGTCCGGTCACGATCTCACGGTTCAGGGCAGCACGGTCGTCGGTACGAACGATGTGAATCTGGCGGCGAAGAACAACGTCGATATCACGACGTCGAAGGATACGGCTTCGCAGGATAGCTACTACCACGAAACGCATTCGGGCATCGGTACGAGCGGCCTGAGCGTGAGTATCGGCACGCAGAAGAAGAACGATACGGATCATGCCGCTTCCGTGACGAACAACGCCAGTACGGTGGGTTCGCTTAACGGCAACTTGAATGTCACGGCGGGCGATACCTTGCATGTGGCAGGCAGCGACTTGATTGCCGCAAAGAACCTGACAGGCACCGCGTCGAATATCGCGATCGATGCGGCGACGGATACCAACAACACCACTCACCGCGAGACGACCAGCAGCAGCGGCGTCACGCTCGGCCTGTCGGGCAGTATCGGCGATGCGATCAACGGTGCATATCAACAGGCGCAGGCCGCCAAGAGCGGCCGCGGTGACGGCCGCGCGACGGCCCTGCACGCGATTGCGGCGGCCGGCGATGTCGCGATGGGTGTGGCCGGACTGACAGGCGGCGCGCTGGCAGGGGGTGGTACGCCCAGCATCGGCGTTCAGATCAGCGTCGGATCGAGCCATAGTCAACTCGACGCTTCGGAAAACCAGACCACGCAGCGCGGATCCAACGTGACGGCGGGCGGTGCCACGTCGCTGATAGCAACCGGCAACGGCATCCCGGACAGCGGCAATCTCACGGTGGCTGGTTCGAACGTGTCGGGTCGCGATGTGCTGTTGGCCGCAAAGAATCAGATCGACCTGAAGAACACGACGAACACCGATTCGACGCGCAGCTCGAATTCGTCATCCAGCGCCAGCGTCGGCGTGTCGATCGGCACGAACGGTATTGGCGTCTCGGCTGCCATGTCCCGCGCACACGGCGACGGCAACAGCGATGCCGCGATTCAGAACAATTCGCATGTGACGGGTGCCAACAGCGTCACGCTGGTCAGCGGTGGCGATACCAACGTGATCGGTTCGGACGTATCAGGGCGTACCGTGACAGCCGATGTGGGCGGTAATCTAAACGTGCGGAGCGTGCAGGACACGACGAATAGCTCGGCGCATCAGAGCAGCGCGGGCGGCGGCCTCAGCGTAAGCACGATGGGTGGAAGTGCGAGTTTTAGCGCACAGAACGGGCATGCGGATGGCAGCTATGCGGGTGTCAACGAACAGGCCGGGATTCGGGCCGGCGACGGCGGCTTCAATGTCACCGTGAAGGGCAATACGAATCTGGTGGGCGCCGCGATTGCGAGTACTGCCGCTCCGGACAAGAATACGCTGACGACGGGCACGTTGACCACCAGCGATATCGCCAATCACTCGCACTACGCAGCCGACAGCAATGGAGTCAGTGCGGGCGTAGGTGTCGGCGTGACCGGCAAGGCCGTCGGCGCAGGATCGGTCAGCGGGGCAGGCGGCGTGACGCCGATGATGTCGCAATCGGACAGCGGCGATCAGCAATCGACTACGCGGAGCGGCGTTAGTGCCGGCATGATTGATATCACTAATCCGTCAGGTCAGACGCAGGATTTGGCAAATTTGAATCGCGACACGTCGAATCTGAACGGGGCCGTTTCGAAGACGCCAGACGTGCAGAATCTGCTGAACCAGCAAGCTGATCTGATGGATGCGGCGAGTGCCGCTGGACAAGTCGTTGCGCAAGGGATTGGCGCGTATGCCGATACGAAGCAAAAAGAAGCCCAACGCACGGCTGATGTCGCCAAGGCATCGGGTGACACGACGACACAGGCTGCGTATCAGGCTGAAGCCGATTCGTGGGCCGAAGGCGGTTCTAACCGGGCGCTGTTGCACACGGCGGGCGGCGCGTTCCTTGCAGGCATGGGTGGGGGCAGTGCCCTTGCCGGTGCCGCGGGTGCCGGGCTGTCGTCAGCGGTGAGCGGCAAGCTGAACAGTGTTGCGGATGCAGTTCGCGACAATACGGGGTCGATGCTGGCGGGCAACGTTCTGTCGAACGTGCTGGCTGGAACTGGCGGCGTGCTGATTGGTGGCACCTCGGGCGCGTTCACTGCATCGAATGCCGACTTGTATAACCGTAGTACAGGTAATGCCGAAGGAAAGGGTGGGACGGGTAGCCAACTGCTGGGCTGGATCGGTGATCAGCTTGCAAGCGCAGGACGCGGGGCGGTGAATCTGGCGGGCATCGTCAAGCACGACTTGAACGGTGTGATGCGGTCACCGTTGGGTCAGAAGCCGGACGCCGATGCGAATCCGCTGATTGACGTAACCAATAATCGAAATCCGCCGGCGGCGGGGGGCGCTACGATTCCAGTGCCGGTGTGCGTTCCGCCTATTTGTACGGTGGTGCCAGTTGCGATACCTGGAACAACGGGGTATGCGGCGGGTAATGCAACATTGTCGAGTGGAAGTAATGGCGGAGCCGAAGGTGCAAGCGGAAGCAAGACTTCAAGCGGGACAGCTAATTCGGCGACAGCACCGAAGCTTGCCGACGATTTAGCTGCAGGAATGTCGAAACCGGTCGTTTCCGACACAAAACTCGGCGGCCTCATGGATGACCTGTATCGCGATGGCGCTAAGATCGGAACGGGAAGTACCGCTGATGCGGTTCGATACGAAACTGAAGCTGGTCTTCCCGTTGGCGGTGTATTTCATACTCAGAAAGCCGAAGACTACTCGGTCGCGCTTCAAAGATGGTTGGATTTAAATCCCAATGCATCATTTAGCGACCGTTCCGCAGCGCAAAACGTACTGCGAGACTTGCAGAATGCGTTAAAGGGGAAATAATGGATACGTGGGAAGATTTTATTTCAGATGTAACGAGGATAGAGCTGCTTAAACAAGTTAAGAATGAGGCTATCGAGGAATGGGGGAGTGATATTCCAAAAAGTCTCATTTTTTCAAAGCTTGGAAAGGGGATATCTGATAATTTTGACAATTTCTTGTCTAGCGATAGGGATCATATTTTCAATATTATTGAGCAAGGTATGCGATCGGAAAATGATAATCTTAAGACTCTCATAGCACCTGGATTATTGGAATCGTTGTATCTGCGCGCCTCGCGTAACGTTATGCTTGGGGAGCGAGTGCATGAAATGCTTGGAGAAAAATCTAGGCAATATTTGCTTGATTGGGGTGCATGGAGTCGCTCGTAATGTCACAAACGTTCCTGAAAATCAAAAGTGATGAATAAACAAGAGGTCCATGATGAAATCGAGGGGCTGATGCGTGAATTGCCTGCTCGGGTGGAGAACAATTTTTCTAAAAAACACAAAGATGTTGCTGAATATATATTGGATTTGGCGAGTATAGGGTGGCGTATGAGTTGTTGATTTGCATTGTTGACAGGCAATAGACGGGTCATCCGGATTCGTTAAAAATCGCAAGGAAACTGACGGGCGTGAGTCGTTGATGTGTTGTAGCAAAGCCGAAACCAATTCAATCGACTGCGCGTAACGGCGTTAGTGCCGGCACGATCGATATCACTAATCCGGCAGGTCAGACGCAGGATTTGGCGAATTTGAATCGCGACACGTCGAATCTGAACGGGGCCGTTTCAAAGACGCCAGACGTGCAGAATCTGCTGAACCAGCAAGCTGATCTGATGGATGCGGCGGGCGCGGACGGTCAGGTAGTTTCACAGGAAATCGGCGCGTACGCAGACATGAAGCGCGATACGGCGATTGCGAATGCGCAAGCGGCGGAAGCGCGGGGCGATACGCAGGCGACGCAGGGTTACTGGAGCGACGCGCAATCGTGGACCGACGATGGATCCAACCGGCTTGCGCTGCATATTGCGGGAAGATATGCCTGGCAACCGTCCGAACGCCGGAACAGAGCCTCAGAATTCGTTCGATTTGTTCAACTCGTCAATTCCCGGCGGTGACGGCGCTCGTTATGCTGTGGATTCAAAGGGTAACATCAACCGATTCTATTCAGACGGGAATGGTGTATTCCACTGGTCGGGGTCGACCGGCGATTCCTCCGCACCTCTGAACGTTTCGAAAATCCCTATCGACGTAAAGCGTACTCTTGGATTCAAAGGAAAATAAATGTTATCTGGCAATCCTGACACGTTTGCGATCTGGTGTGACCCTGTCGAATCATGGTCGACCGAAAAGTTCCAAAATGGATGCTTTGGCTTTTTCGTCGGCGGCAAACTAATTTGGTCGACCCGATCGACGCTTGGAGTTGATCTGTATCAGCTTTCGCAGCTGTATTGCATGAGTAACGCCGTGACGGATGCAGACCTCTTCAGTCTGTCACCCATGGACACCTATCGAACACTATGCGGACGCGCCTTTCCGCCAGTTGATTCCGCAGTGGAGAATAATGACTTCACTCATCTGGTGTCTGCGGAAAGTTTTTCTGATGACGGGCACTACGTATTTCTTGTTGAGGATGCGGATCAAGCAAAGTTGGTCTACGGGTTCAAGGATGACCTGCAAGGTGTCTTCGAGGTTGCACTAGGTCGCGGGGAGTTTCAATCCGTGGTGCGAGATGCTCTCGCAAAAAGCAAAGCCGTACAAATCAGCAACTGAGCTTGTTCAGTCTGGTGTAAGGGCGAGTCGGCCGCGCGGGGGCTAACGCTCCGATAATCATATGCGGCGCAGTTACGCTCCTTGCGCACATACCTAAAAATTCATGACAACCATTCACCGGAGAAAATCCGCAGCGGCGGCGTTGCTGTTCGTCGCAACAAGCGTGTCGGCACAAGAAGCACCACGCCCGATCATTTCAGGCAACGACCAGCAAACACGACAGCAGGAAGAAGCACGCGAGCGAGAGCGAGCCGTCTCCGCGCCTGCCGTGCGTTCCAACGTAGCAGCAAACGCCGATTTCCCGGCGCTGCCGGTCGAAACCCCTTGCTTCCGCATCGATCGTTTCGCGCTCGACGTCCCAGCATCGTTGCCGCCCGCCGTTCAAGCCCAAGGCGCGTCCGCGTTGCCGCAGGATCGCTTCGCATTCGCGCGCGCCTGGCTCGACCATTACGCCGGTCAATGCGTCGGCCAGCAAGGCGTCGATACGATCGTCAAGGGACTGTCTCAGGCGATTTTGGCGCGCGGCTACATCACCACACGCGTGCTGCTCCCCGAACAAGATTTGACCACCGGTACGCTCAAACTCGTGCTGATCCCCGGCACGATCCGTCACGTGCGCTTCGCCGACGACAAGTCACGCCCCGAAGGAAGTCCCCTTGGGGGGCGCGGCACCTGGAAAACCGCCCTCCCAACCGGCGACGGCGAAATACTGAACCTGCGCGACCTCGAACAGGGCCTGGAGCAGATGAAGCGCGTATCGAGCCAGGACGTTTCGATGCAAATCGTTCCGGGCGAGCGCCCCGGCGAAAGCGACGTGGTGCTCGACGTGAAACGCGGCAAGCCGTGGACCGTCGTCGCCTCGATCGACAATTCCGGCACGCGCGCGACGGGCAAGCTGCAAGGCAATCTGTCGGTCGGCATCGACAACCCGCTCGGTCTCAACGATCTGTTCAACGTCGGCGTCAGCCAAGACCTCGAATTCGGCGACAAGCGGCTCGGCTCGCACGGCTGGAACGGCTTCTATTCGATTCCGTGGGGCTACTGGACCGCGACGCTGTCGGCGTACACGAACACGTATTACCAACAGATCGCGGGCGTAAACCAGACGTTCGTCGCGAGCGGCAATTCGAAGACGGTCGATTTCAAGCTGGCCCGCGTGCTGGCGCGCGACCAGAACGATGTGTTGGGCGCATATGTCCGGCTGTCGCGGCGGTTCGGCCAGAGTTTTATCGAAGACACCGAGCTTTCCCAGCAGCGCCGCAACAACACGTTCTTGGAGTGGGGACTCACGGATCGCCACTACTTCGGCAGCGCGCAGTTCGACGGCTCGTTGGGCTATCGCCAAGGCGTTGGCGGATTCGGCGCGCAGGACGATCGCTTGGCAGCCGACGGCGGCCCGACCTACCGCTACAAGATGGCCGTACTCGATGCGAATCTGTCCGTGCCGTTCGCGATCGCGCGGCAGCCGTTCCGCTACGTGACGACGCTCCACGGCCAGTACACGGGCAATACGCTTTACTACATCGACGACCTGACGATCGGCAGCCGCTACACGGTGCGCGGTTTCGACGGCGAAACGATGCTGGCGGCGGCACGCGGCTTCTATTGGCGCAACGAACTGCAAGCGCCGATCGGCCAAACCGGGCAAGCCGTCTATGCCGGGATCGATTACGGCCATGTGTGGGGTCCGCAGCCAGTCGCGCTCGTCGGCACGCAACTGGCGGGGGCGGTGATTGGCGTGAAGGGCAGCGCCGCGACCCGGTTGGGGACTTACGGCTACGACCTATTTGCCGGGACGCCCCTCTACAAACCAGAGGGATTTCCGACCGCGCGCGTCACGGTCGGGTTTCAGTTCACGGCGCAATTTTGAGGGACGGCGGGATGCGAGACCAGGCTCAATCGGCCAGCATCCCGGCGTTCTCTCGATCATGTCCAACGTGGGCCGGCGCTCCGCCCGCTACGTAATACGCTGCATCCGACCGCTCCAACGCCCCACGCCCCCGAATCCGATCCGCGATCTTCTCCGCCATCATGATCGTCGGCGCATTCAAATTCCCGGTCGTGATCAGCGGCATGATCGACGCATCGACCACGCGCAATCCATCCAACCCATGCACACGCCCGGCGCCATCGACGACGGCCATCGCGTCCTCGCCCATCGCACAAGAACACGAAGGATGAAACGCCGTCTCCGCGCGCGCTCGCACGAACGCATCGAGCTCCGCATCGCTCCTGCAATCCGCCCCGGGATTCAACTCCTCCCCTCGATACCGATCGAGCGCCGGCTGCCGCATGATCTCGCGCGTCAACCGAATCGCATCGCGGAACTCGCGCCAATCGAGCGCCTCGCTCATATAGTTGAACAAGATCGACGGATGCTCGCGCGGATCGCGCGAGCGCAGTTTCACGCGCCCGCGGCTAGGCGAGCGCATCGATCCCACGTGCGCCTGGAACCCATGCATCTTGATCGCGTTGCTGCCGTTGTAATTGATCGCGACGGGCAGAAAGTGATACTGGATGTTCGGCCACGGATCGTCGTCGCGCGTGCGGATGAAGCCGCCCGCCTCGAACTGGTTGCTCGCGCCGAGTCCCGTGCCCTTGACGAGCCATTCGAGGCCGATCGCGGGCTGGTTGCGCAGTTGCAGCGCCGGATACAGCGAGACGGGCTCCTTGCACGCATACTGCATGTACATCTCGAGGTGATCCTGCAAATTGCGGCCGACGCCGGGCAGGTCGAGCACGACGGGAATGCCGAGCTCGCGCAGCCATTCGCCGGGACCGACGCCCGAACGCTGCAAGAGTTGCGGCGAAGCGATCGCGCCGCTGCAGACGAGCACCTCGCGCCGCGCATGCGCGCGATGCTCGATGTCGCCCGTGCCGCGCAGATACGCGACGCCGTTCGCGCGCTTGCCGTCGAATAGAATCCGGTCGGCCGTCGCATGCGTGACGATCGTGAGCCCCGGCCGCGCGCGCGCCTGGTCGAGGTAGCCGCGCGCGGTGCTCGCGCGGCGTCCGTGCGGCGTGACGGTGCGGTCCATCGGCCCGAAACCTTCCTGGCGGTAGCCGTTCAGATCGTCGGTGCGCGCGTAGCCGGCCTGCACGCCGGCCTCGACCATCGCCTCGAATAGCGGATTCGCGCCGGGCTTGCTCGTGGTCACGTGCACGGGGCCGTCGCCGCCGTGATATGCGTTCGGGCCGATGTCGCGTGTCTCGGCCTTGCGGAAATACGGCAGGCAGTCGAGATACGACCAGTCCTCCAGGCCCGCGCGGCTCGCCCAGCCGTCGTAATCGAGCGCGTTGCCGCGGATGTAGCACATGCCGTTGATCAGCGACGAGCCGCCGAGCCCCTTGCCGCGCCCGCACTCCATGCGGCGGTTGTCCATGTGCGGCTCGGGATCGGTCTCGTATGCCCAGTTGTAGCGGCGCCCCTGCAGCGGATACGCGAGCGCGGCCGGCATCTGCGTGCGGAAGTCCAAGCGGTAGTCGGGGCCGCCCGCTTCGAGCAGCAGTACCGTGACGTCGGAGTCCTCGGTCAGGCGCGCGGCCAGCACGTTGCCGGCCGAGCCCGCGCCGACGATGATGTAGTCGTATTCGTTGACGGCCATGCGTGGGGTCCTCGTTCGAATGGCATGCGGGCGCGCGGCGAGCGCGCGCGGGCTTTGGGCTTAGAACAGCGGCTGGTAGCGGCCCAGTTCGATCTGCACCGATTTGGTCCGCGTGTAGTGTTCGAGCGTCGCTATGCCGTTCTCGCGGCCGATGCCCGACTGCTTGTAGCCGCCCACGGGCATCTGCGCGGGCGATTCGCCCCACGTGTTGATCCAGCAGATGCCCGCTTCAAGGTGATGGATCACGCGGTGCGCGCGCGACAGGCTTTCCGTCACGACGCCGGCCGCGAGTCCGTAACGCGTATGGTTCGCGCGCGCGACGGCTTCTTCCTCGGTCGCGAAGCTCAGCACGCTCATGACCGGCCCGAAAATCTCGTCCTGCACGATGCGCATGTCGTCGCGGCACTCGCCGAACACGGTCGGTTCGACGTAGAGCCCGCGCGCGAACTCGCCGGACACGATGCGGTGCCCGCCGGCCAGCAGCTTTGCGCCTTGTTCCTTGCCGCTTTCGATGTAGCCGAGCACCTTGTCGAGCTGCGCGGGGCTCACGAGCGGCCCGAAGTTGGTGTTCGGATCCGCAGGCGAACCGATGCGGATGCGCGCGACGCGTTCGAGCAGCAGCTTCTCGAACGCGGGCAGCACCGTTTCCTGCACGAACACGCGCGTGCCGTTGGTGCAGACCTGGCCCGCGCTGAAGAAATTCGCGGCGACCGCGATGTCGGCCGCGCGTTCGAGATCGGCGTCCTCGAACACGAGCAGCGGCGACTTGCCGCCGAGTTCCATCGTGACTTCCTTGAGCGACGACGCGCCCGCCAGCGACATCACGCGGCGCCCCGTCTCGACGCTGCCCGTAAACGAAATCTTGGCGATCTCGGGGTGCTCGGCGAGCAGCGTGCCGACGCGCCCGTCGCCTTGCACGACGTTGAACACACCGGGCGGCACGCCCGCTTCCGTGAAAATTTCCGCGAGCTTGAGCGCGGACAGCGGCGTGACTTCGCTCGGCTTGAAGATCATCGCGTTGCCCGCGGCGAGCGCGGGCGCGGCTTTCCAGCACGCGATCTGGATCGGGTAGTTCCACGCGCCGATGCCGGCCGTGACGCCGAGCGGCTCGCGGCGCGTATAGACGAACGAATCGGGGCGCAGCGGCACCTGCATGCCTTCGAGCCCAGGCGCGAGGCCCGCGTAGTACTCGATCACGTCCGCGCCCGTGACGATGTCGACCGCGCGCGTCTCGGCGATCGGCTTGCCCGTGTCGCGCATTTCGAGTTCGGCGAATTCTTCGTTGCGCGCGCGCAGCAGTTCGACCGCGCGGCGCAGGATGCGCGAACGCTCCATGGCGGTCAGCGCGGCCCAGACCTGTTGGCCTGCGTGCGCGGAGCGCACCGCGCGCTCGACGTCGGCCGCGCTCGCGCGCTGCACGTCGGCGAGCAGTTCGCCGGTGGCAGGGTCGTGGGTGGCGAAGGTTTCGCCGCTCGTCGCGTCGGTGTAGGCGCCGTCGATGTAGAGGCGTTGCAGACCGTAAATGGACATCGCAGATTCCTTGCTGAAAGTGGGTTGGGCGCCGCTTATCGCGAAGCGGGGTCAGGGGGCGCCGCGCCACCCCGGGGCGCGGGGGGGCGCGCCCCTTGCAGGTCGATATATTTGTAATATAAAAAAAAAACACCCCACCACACACAAAAAAAAAAATGGGTGTTGG
>CAUPOD010000030.1:0-11849 GCA_963512745.1 uncultured Burkholderia sp.
CCTGCAGGCTGCTCAGTTGCTGTTCGAGCGAGTCGAGCTGATACGGCGCGACGGGCGCGGTACCGTTCGAGAGTTTGTCGACCACGCCGCGCGCTTCGGCTTCGAGGTTGTCGATGTCCGTGACGAGCGCCGTGGCGCCCGGCACCGTCGAGATGCGCGCGTCGAGTTTGAGCGGGCGCACCGCGTTGAGCACGTCGGTCGCGCGCTTCAGTTGCGCGCGGCGCTCGTCGTCGTTCTGCTGGGAGCCGGCGTTGCGCGCGCGGCGCAGCGTCCAGCGCAGCACGAGCGCGAGCACGCCGATCAGCACGGCGAAGCCGATCCACAGGCCGGTGGACGGCCCGTGCGAAGCGGGCGCGGCCGGCGCGGCGAGTGACTGGGCCTGCGTCTGCGGCGCGGCGAGCGCGCCGCCCGTGGCGCCGCTCTGGCGGTTCGTGTCGGCGCGCAGGTGCGCCTCGATGCGCGCGAATTTGGCCGGATCGGCGAAACGGATTTGCGGGTCGATCGACTTCGCGCGTTCGACTTGCGCGAGCGCGTCGCTCGAACGGCCTTCGCGCGCAAGCACTTGCCCGTACAGGTAGTGCGCGCGTGGATTGTTCGGGTAGGCACCGACGACCTGCGCGAGCTGCGCGTCGGCCTGCGGCCAGTTGCCTTGCTGGATCGATTGCTCGACTTGCGCGAGCGTGGGCACGTCGGCGGCGTACACGCCGGCCGAGGCGAGCGCAAGCGCGAGACCGACTGCGGCGAGAGCTTTTTTCATGTGTGGACTAGCGGGCAGTTGAGCCCGTCTCCTGGAGAGCGGTCGGCCGGCGCGGCGCCGTGAACAAGACGGGCGCGGCACCGGCCGGAACGGCCCTTACTGCTGGGCCGGCTGATTCAATTGCTGTTTGAGGGCGGCCAGGCGGTCGTCGACGGACGGCCCGCCGTTCAATGCGGCGAGCTTGTCTTCGAGCGCCTTGCCGCTGTTCGTATCGGCCGAGGACAGCCGTGCGTCGGCGCGTGCGCCCGACAGCATCACCTTGTCTTCGAGCTTTTGAAAATCGCCCGACAGATTCTTGCCGCCGATGCCGCCGAGCGCGGTGGCCGCGACGTCCTTGGCCTGCGCGATTTCCTGCTTCGCCTGGAGGATGCTCGAACGGCTGTTCAGGTCGTTGCGGCGCTGGCGCATGTCGGTGATCTGCGCGCGGAGCTTCTCGACCGACGGTTCGAGCGTGACCAGTTCGCGTTGCAGCGCGTCGCGCACGGCTTCGGCGTCGGCCTGCGCGGCCAGCGCCTCGCGGGCCAGCGCTTCGTCGCCCGCTTGCAGCGCGCGCTTGGCGCCGTCCATGTACTGCTGGGCCTTCTTGTCGGCGGCGTCGTGCTTGCTACGCTGCGCGGCGACCTGGGCCTCGATCTCGATCAGCGAGTTCTCGGCGCGGCCGATGCTGTCGTCGAGCTCGCGCACGATCTGGCGTGCGTCGCGCGACGGGTCCTGCACCGAATCGGCTGCGTCGTTCAAGAGGCCCTTGAGCGTGCGCGAAATGGAGTCGAAAAGCGACATGAAAACCTCCGTGATATGAATGGCTGCGGCCGGCTGCTACCGGTGTTGGCCGGGGTGTCTGCCGAGGCCGACAAATCTTACACCACCGTCATTACACCATCGTCCGGCTTAAGGCGTGCTTAAAGCATAGATGATGACGCCGACGGTGCGTGGGCCGGCCCGCCACGGAGATAGGGGCGCGGACGCCGATATCCAGCCCCCGTATAGGTTTTTTTCGGCCGCGCGGCGGAATTTTTTACAAAAATTCGCAAGCGGGGCAGGCGATTTCATTAAAATGCGCCGATATGCCGATCATCAAACGACCCACCAGCTCCCAGTCCGCCCGGACCGAACCCCAGCTTTCGATGCGCCGCGCGCCGTCCGGCGCTTATTAAGGCGACCCCGCCGCTCCGCAGGAACCCGCCCGCCGCCAGGGCTCGCCGCGCGGCCGCTTCGTCATGTGGTTCGTGGGGCTCGTGGCGATCGTCTCGGCGGTCGCCGCGCTGCTGATCGGCTATGCGATCACGGTGATGATGCCGCAACTGCCGTCGCTCGACGCGCTGACCAATTACCAGCCGAAGGTGCCGCTGCGCATCTATACGGCCGATCACGTGCTGATCGGCGAGTTCGGCGACGAGCACCGCAGCCTCGTCAAGTTCCAGGACATCCCGGACGTCATGAAGAAGGCGGTGCTCGCGATCGAGGACTACCGCTTCTACGAGCACGGCGGCGTCGATTTCCTCGGCATCCTGCGCGCGGGCGTGGCCGACCTGCTGCACGGCGGCGCGCGCCAGGGCGCGAGCACGATCACGATGCAGGTCGCGCGCAATTTCTTCCTGTCGAGCGAAAAGACCTACACGCGCAAGATCTACGAGATGCTGCTCGCATACAAGATCGAGCGCGCGCTGACCAAGGATCAGATTCTCGAGCTGTACATGAACCAGATCTACCTCGGCCAGCGCGCGTACGGCTTCGCGGCGGCCGAGCGCGTCTATTTCGGCAAGGACCTGAAGGACATCACGCTCGCCGAGGCCGCGATGCTGGCCGGGCTGCCCAAGGCGCCGTCGGCGTATAACCCGATCGTCAATCCGAAGCGCGCCAAGATCCGCCAGCAGTACATCCTGCAGCGCATGCTCGAATTGCATTACATCACGCAGGACCAGTACAACGAGGCCGTCAATGAGCCGCTGCGCACGCGCGCGCCGGGCAACCAATACGCCGTGCATGCCGAGTACGTGGCCGAAATGGTGCGCCAGGTCATGTACGCGCAGTTCAAGGAAGAGACCTACACGCGCGGCCTCACGGTGACCACGACGCTCAACTCGGCCGATCAGGAAGCCGCGTATCAGGCCGTGCGGCGCGGCATCATGAACTACGACCAGCGCCACGGCTACCGTGGCCCGGAAGGCTTCGTCGCATTGCCGGCCGACAACGACGCGCGCGACGAGGCGATCGACGATGCGCTGGCCGACCATCCCGATAACGGCGATCTGCAGGCGGCCGTCGTGCTGAGCGCGGCGCCGGGCGCCGTGGAGGTGCAGTTCGTCGGCGGCGCGAAGACCGCCATCAACGCGAGCGGCCTGCGTTTCGTGGCCGGCGCGCTGAGCCCGCGCGCGAACAATACGCTGCGCATCAAGCCCGGTTCGATCGTGCGCGTGATGCAGGGCGCGCAGGGCAATTGGCAGGTCGCGCAACTGCCGCAGGTCGAGGGCGCGCTCGTGGCGCTCGCGCCGCAGGACGGCGCGATCCGCTCGCTCGTCGGCGGCTTCGATTTCAGCCAGAACAAGTTCAACCACGTCACGCAGGCATGGCGCCAGCCCGGTTCGAGCTTCAAGCCGTTCATCTATTCGGCGTCGCTCGAAAAGGGCCTGGGACCGGCCACGATCGTCAACGACGCGCCGCTCTATTTCCCGCCCAGCTCGCCGGGCGGCAATGCGTGGGAGCCGAAGGACGACGATCAGCCCGACGGCCCGATGACGATGCGCACCGCGCTCGAGAAATCGAAGAACCTCGTGTCGATCCGCATCCTGGCCTCGATCGGCACGCAGTACGCGCAGCAGTACGTGACGCAGCGCTTCGGCTTCGATCCCGACAAGACGCCGCCGTATCTGCCGATGGCGCTCGGCGCGGGCCTCGTCACACCGCTGCAGCTGGCGGCCGGCTACTCGGTGTTCGCGAACGGCGGCTTCAAGGTCGCGCCGTATCTGGTCGCCGAAGTGGACGATGCGCGCGGCAACGTCATGCAGAAGACGCAGCCCACGACGGCCAACGGCACCGCGCCGCGCACGCTGAGCGCGCCGAACGCGTACATGATGAGCAGCCTGCTGCATTCGGTGGCGACGGCCGGCACGGGCGCCGCGTCGAACTCGCTGGGCCGCAACGACCTCGAAGGCAAGACGGGTACCACGAACGACGCCAAGGACGGTTGGTTCGCCGGCTATCAGCCGACGCTCGTGGCCGTGGCCTGGATGGGCTACGACCAGCCCAAGAGCCTGGGCAGCCGCGAGTTCGGCGCGCAGCTCGCGCTGCCGATCTGGATCGATTACATGCGCACGGCCCTGCACGGCGTGCCCGACACCCCGTACGCGGCGCCCGAAGGCGTGGTCGACATCGACGGCGAGCTGTTCCTGGCCGACCACACGCCGGGCAACGGCTTCGTGCCGAGCGTCGACATCGACCCCGCGGCGAACTCGATCGACGCCAGCGATGCGCTCGGCGCCACGGGCGAGCAGGGGCTCGCGCCGCCGCCCGCCACGCCGCAGGAGAAGCAGCAGATCATGCATCTGTTCGACAACAACGGCAGCAGTCCGGACAGCAGCAACTACAACGGCGGCTAAAACCGCCGCCAAGCGCGGCTCGGCGCCGACGTTCGATCCGCCGACGATCCAAGCAGGCTAAGGAGACACACGTCTTGCATACGATGACCACCCTGGCGCCCTGGGCGCCGCACGATACGCAACTGATTCTGTCCTGTCTCGTGGGTATCGTGCTGATCGTCGTCGGCATCAGCGTGCTCAAGATCGCGCCGTTCCTGTCGATCCTGGTCGGCGCGTTCGCGGCCGGGTCGTGCGCGGGGCTGCCGCTCGGCGCCATTTCCGGCGCGTTCACGAAGGGCGCGGGCACGCTGCTCGGCGACATCGGCCTGATTCTCGCGCTCGGCTCGATGCTCGGCGCGCTGATGGCCGAATCGGGCGCGGCCGACCGGCTCGTCACGACCATCCTGCGCCATGCGACACCGCGCACGCTGCCGTGGTTCATGGCGCTCGTCGCGCTCGTGGTCGGGCTGCCGCTGTTCTTCGAGGTCGGCCTCGTGATGATGGTGCCGATCATCTTCGTGATGGCGCGCCGTTCGGGCCAGCCGATTCTGCGCATCGCGATTCCGGCGCTGGCCGGCATGACCACGCTGCATGCGCTGCTGCCGCCGCATCCGGGGCCGCTGATCGCCGTTGCCGCGCTGCACGCCGATCTCGGCCTGACGATGGGCCTCGGCTTTATCGTCGCGTTGCCCGTGGTGATACTGGCCGGTCCGCTGTACGGCGAATGGCTGTCGAAGCGCATGACCGTCGTGCCGACCGAGGAGATGGAGCACCTGTATGCGCACACGGACCGCGACGACGCGGCGCCGAGCTTCGCGCTCTCGCTTGCCACGATCCTGATGCCTGTCGTGCTGATGCTCGGCCGCACGGTGTCCAAGGTATTGCTCGCGCCGCACAGCGCCGCGGCCGAAGCGCTCGATTTCCTGGGCGAGCCGCTCGCGGCGCTCGGCATCACGGTGCTGTTCGCGATCGTCGCGCTCGGCTGGGGGCAGGGCATGCCGCGCGAACGCGTCGGCAACGTATTGCGCAAGAGTCTGCCCCCGATCGCGGCGCTGCTGCTGACGATCGGCGCGGGCGGCGGCCTCAAGCAGACGCTCGTGCTCGCGGGCATCAGCAGCACGATCGGCAAGATCGCGGTCGGCGCGCATCTGCCGCTGATCCTGCTGGCTTGGCTGATCGCCGTGGCGCTGCGCCAGGCGACGGGTTCGGCGACGGTCGCGACGACCACCACGGCCGGCATCGTCGCGCCCGTGGCGCTCGGGTTGAGCCCCGTGCACACGTCGCTGATGGCGCTCGCGATCGGCGCGGGCTCGGTGTTCTTCTGCCACGTCAACGACGCGGGCTTCTGGATGGTGCGCGAATACTTCGGCCTCAAGCTCAAGCAGACCGTGATGGTTTGGTCTATCTTGCAGACTATCGTGTCGGTGGTCGGGCTGGCGCTGACTTTCACGCTGTGGAGCGTACTGAGTTGAATGCCCCGAGGTGAATGCCCGCCTGCCCGGCGCGCACGCGCGTACTAGATTCACGCACAGCATTTTCCGACGGTCCGGCGCCGCCACGAGCGGCGCCGTTCCCACCTTCACTTACGACCTTCGCGAGTCTTACCATGACGACCGCCGACCCCGTTGCCGTTCTCGATCCAGCCAAGCTCACCGAATACGTCGAGCGTAAATGGAACGACGAGATCATCCACGCGCTGACCGACTACATCGCCATCCCCGCCAAGAGCCCCGCATTCGATCCCGAGTGGGAACGGCACGGCTACCTCGAACGCGTGGTGACGGATGCCGCGCAATGGGCCGAGCGGCAGCCCGTGAAGGGGCTCGCGCTCGAAATCGTGCGCCTGCCGGGCCGCACGCCCGTGATTTTCTTCGACGCGCCCGCGACGCGTTCGGGCACGACCGATACCATCCTGCTCTACGGCCATCTCGACAAGCAGCCCGAGTTCGACGGCTGGCGCGCGAACCTCGGCCCGTGGACGCCGAAGATCGAGGACGGCAAGCTCTACGGCCGCGGCGGCGCGGACGACGGCTATGCGATCTACGCGGCCGTCACGGCCCTGGCCGCGCTCGACGCGCAGGGCGTCGAACGCCCGCGCTGCGTGGGCCTGATCGAGGCGTGCGAGGAATCGGGCAGCTACGATCTGCTGCCGTACGTCGATGCGCTCCGCGAACGGCTCGGCAACGTCGGGCTCGTGGTGTGTCTCGACTCGGGCGCGGGCAATTACGATCAGCTGTGGCTGACCACGTCGCTGCGCGGCATGGTGTCGGGCGAATTGGAAGTCCAGGTGCTCGACGAAGGCGTGCATTCGGGCACGTACGGCGGCATCGCGCCGTCGAGCTTCCGCATCATGCGCCAGCTGTTCGAGCGGCTCGAGGATGCCAAGAGCGGCACGCTGCTGCCGCAGCAGTTTCATTGCGAAATTCCGGCGGGGCGCTTGAAGGAAGCGGGCGCGACGGCCGCGATTCTCGGCGACAGCGTCTGGCAGAGCGTGCCGTGGGCGTGCGGCCAGGACGGCCGCAAGGTGCTGCCGACCACGAGCGACCCGCGCGAGGCGCTGCTCGATACGACGTGGCGGCCTTCGTTGTCGGTGACGGGCGCGGCCGGTCTGCCCGCGATCGAGAACGCCGGCAACGTGCTGCGTCCGCGCACGGCGTTCAAGCTGTCGCTGCGCGTGCCGCCGCTCGTCGACGCGGTGCAGGCCGTGCAGGAGCTCAAGCACCTGCTCGAACTCGATCCGCCCTATAACGCCAAGGTCACGTTCAAGGCCGATCCGAGCGCGACGGGCTGGAACGCGCCCGATCTGGAGCCGTGGCTCGCCACGTCGCTCGACCGCGCATCGCGCCGCCATTTCGGCGCCGATTGCGCGTATATCGGCCAGGGCGGCACGATCCCGCTCATGAACGTGCTGCAGGAGGGTTTCCCGTCTGCGCAATTCATGGTCTGCGGCGTGCTCGGGCCGAAGTCGAACGCGCACGGGCCGAACGAGTTCCTGCACATCGCCTACGCGAAGAAGCTCACGGCCGCCGTGGCCGACGTGATCGCGGACGCGCGTTGATCGGCGGGCATTGGCCGGCGTGCGCCGGGGAACAGGGTCAACCCGCCTGCATCCCCAGCGTCACGGTACCGGCGCCTACGAGCACGGCGCCGCCGGCGTAGCCGAAGCGGCGCTGCGCCGCCGCGCTGGTCAGCCGCCCGGCGAGCGCCTTGGCGGCGAGCGCGTACAGCCCCGCATTGAGCGCGGCCAGACATACGAACGTCGGCAGCAGGATTTCGCATTGCGACAGGAACGTCTGCGCAGGCGAAATGAACTGCGGCACGAATGCGACGAAGAACACGATGCTCTTGGGGTTCAGCGCCGTGACCGTCCACGCGGACAGGAAGCGGCGGCGCGCCGATTTGCGCTGCAGCGGCAGGTCGGCGTCGGGCGCGCCATCGCGCAGGCGCCGCGCGCCGAGTATCGACTTGATGCCCAGATAGACCAGATACGCGCCCCCGACGAGCTTCAGCACCGTGAACGCGGCGGCCGACGCGGCCAGCAGTGCGCCCGCGCCCGCGAGCGAAATCGACATCGACGTCGTATCGCCCGCGGCCACGCCCGCCACCGTGCTCCATGCCGAACGCCCGCGGTTGGCGAGCGAATCGCCGATCACGAGCAGGATGGTGGGGCCGGGAATCAACAGCACGACGACGCACGCGCCGATAAACGCGAGCCAGGTGTGAAACGACATGATGGAATGCTCCTAGGGCAATGTAAGCGGGCCGAATCGCGGGCCGAATCGAGAACTCCGAGTTAGCCAGCAAATTCCGCGACCGTCAATTCCTCGGATTCCCTGCGCGCGCCTACCTTTGGCGCTCGAACCTCATTGCCCGAACGTCAGCGCCGCCGCCAATTCGCGCGGCGCGTGGCCGATGCGGATCTCCGGCGTCGCATGCCAATCCGCGAGCTTGCCGATCGCGCGGCCGAGATCGCTCGCCAAACCGCTGCCGATCTTCACGCCCGGTTCGAGATGAACGGTCTTGAGTTCGAATACACGTTGCGCGCGATGCGCTTTCGCGTCGATGCGGCCGACCAGCTTGCCGCGATGCAGGATCGGCAGGCAGAAATAGCCGTAGCGGCGCTTGTGGCCCGGCGTATAGCACTCGATCGTGTAGTCGAAATCGAACAGCTGCGACGCGCGGCGGCGGTCCCAGACCACGGGATCGAACGGCGAGAGCAGCGCCGTGACCGTCGAGCGCAATTTTCCGGCCCGAGCGAGTTCGAGTTCGGGCGCGAGCGATGCGTGCACGAAGCCCGGCTCCTTCCAGCCGTCCACGGCGGCCGGCAGCAGCTCGCCGGTGTCCGCGAGCGCGTCGAGCGCGTCGCGGTACGAACGCTTCGGCAGCCGGTAGTAGTCGGCCACCCAGTCCGCGCGCACGATACCGAGCGCGCGGCACGTGTGCGAGAGCAGCGCAGGCAGCACGCGGTCGCGCGACGGCAGATCGCGCGCATCGTCCCAACCCGGCAGCACGCGCTTACGCACGTCATAGACGCGCTGGAAGTTGCGGCGCTCGGCCACCATCAGGTCGCCCGTCGCGAACAGCACTTCGAGATGGCGCTTCTCGGGCTTCCAATCCCACCAGCCGTTGCCCTTGCCGTCCGCGCGCGCGAAATCGGCCGAGCGCACGGGGCCGGCGGCCTCGACGTGCGCGAGCAGCGCGTCGATCGCCTCGCGGTGGCGTGCGTGCCACTCGGCCGGGTACTTCCAGCCCATGCCGCTCGGGTCGAGCATCTTGTGGCGCATGAGTCCGTAGTCCTCGATCGGCAGGAAGCACGCCTCGTGCGACCAGTATTCGAAGAGTTCGCCGGCGGCCAGCAGCTCGTCGAGCCATTCGGGCGAGTAGGCGCCGAGGCGGCTGAACAGCACGAGGTACGGACTGCGCGCGACGACGCTGATCGTATCGATCTGCAACTGAGCCATGCGGCGGATGGCGGCGAGCACGTCGGCCTTGGTTGCCTTGCGGCGCGGCGGCGCGAGCAGGCCTTGGGCGGCGAGATGGAGCGCGCGGGCGGCGGGAACGGAGAGCGTGGTCACGCGAATAAAGGGGCAGTTGCGGGCACCAGCATGTTAGCCCGATTTGGGCCGGCGGCGCGCGGGCCGGCCGCCGAACCTCCCCGGCCAATTGCGCGCGAACCGCAACGATCGGCTACCCGCGCTTGCCGCGCGCGACCTCGTCGCCCGCATTCGGCGCGAGCTTGGCCGTGATCGGAATCGAGCCGAACGACAACAGCCCGACCACCAGAAACGCGGGCCAGAAATCCTGCCAGCCGATCAGCGCGTGTCCGTGCAGCCATGCCGACAAATGCAGCACGATCGCGCCGACCGTCACGCCGAGGCCGAGCGACATCTGCTGCACGACGCTGCCGAGGCTCGTGGCGCGGCTCACGTCGGCCGACGGAATCTCCGCGTAGATCACGGAATTCAGCGCCGTGAACTGCAGCGCCGGGAACAGGCCGCCGATCAGCACGATGAGCCAGATCGTGCCGTCCGACATCCCGGGCCGGAAGACTCCGTACGATGCGATCGCGATCCCCGCGAGCGCCGCGTTGTACATGAGCACGTTGCGGAAGCCCCAACGGTGCAGCGTGCGCGTCGCGAGCGAGCGCGTGAGCGTGCCGCCGAGCGCCGAGCCGCACGTGATGAGGCCCGAATGGAACGCGTTCATGCCGAGGCCGTCCTGCAGCGCGAGCGGCAGCAGGAACGGCACCGCGCCGAGCCCGATGCGGAACAGCGAACCGCCGAGCACGCTCGCGCGGTAGGTCGGGATGCGCAGGAAGCGCAGTTCGAGCAGGGGCCGCGCCTTGCGCCGCGCGTACAGCACGTAGCACGCGAGCAGCAGCGCGCCCGCCACCGTCAGGAGGATCGCCAGGCGGCGCGGCAGCAGCGCGCCGTCGATCATGGTCATGCCCATCATCGTCATCGCCGCGCCGCCGCCCGCGAGCACGAAGCCGAACCAGTCGAGCGGGCCCGGATGCGGTTCGTGGGTATCGGGGATGTGCCGCGTCGCGAGCCAGATGCCGAGGATGCCGACGGGCACGTTGATGAAGAAGATCCAGCGCCAGTGCAGATAGGTGGTGATGAAGCCGCCCAGCAGCGGTCCGAGCGCGGGCCCGAACAGCGCGGGCACGCTCAGGTAGCTCGTGGCGCGCACGAAATCGGCGCGTGCGACCGAGCGGAAGATGATGATCCGCCCGACCGGCACCATCATCGCGCCGCCGACGCCTTGCACGAAGCGCGCGAACGTGAACAGCGCGAGGTTCGGCGCGGCCGCGCACAGCAGCGAGCCGACGATGAACGTGCCGATCGCCGTGCGGAACACGTTGAGCGCGCCGAAGCGGTCGGCGATCCAGCCGCACACGGGAATGAAAATGCCGAGCCCGACCACATAGCTCGTGATGCCGATGTTGAGGGTGACGGGGTGGACGCCGAACGAGTGCGCCATCGAGGGGATGGCCGTGACGATGACGTTGGCGTCCATACTCTCCATGAACAGCGCGCACGCGACGATCAATGGGGCGAGAAAAGCGTTCAGTTCGAGAGGCATGTGGCGAAGCGGGCGGGGGCGATGCGTGCTGCGGCGGGAAATTTAAGCAAAGACTGAATTATGGCACCGGCGCGGCCATCGTGTGCGATGCGCCGCACGACAATGCGCCAGCCGCACGGCTCGTGCCGCTCCCCGCGCGGCTGGCGCGTGCGGCCTAGGCGGCGGCCCCCCGGCCGCGCATAGGCTTCGTTTTTCGTACCTGGGTGTGATCCGTGCGTTCAGGCCGCGTATTCGGCCAGGTAATCCTCACGCTGCGACGAGCCGTAGGCGCGGCTGTCGGCTTCCTTGTCGAGCGAGACCACGGCGGCTTCGCGCGCTTCGGTATGCGTCATCGCGGCGCCGAACAGCACGACGCGGTAGCCCTTCGAATAGACGGGGATGATGCGCATGTTCTTGCCGTCGTCGAGCTTGAGCTTGGAACGGATGCGCGAGATGTGCGTGTCGAGCGTGCGCGACGACACGGCGAGTTCGCGGCCCCAGACTGCTTCCTGAATGTCCACGCGGGACACCACCTTGTTCATGTTGTCGAGCAGGAATTCCACGACGTCGAACTCGCGCGGCGTCATGTTCGATTGAATACCCGCGACCGAAATGGCGCGGCGCACGAAATCGATCTTGATGTCGTCGATGTACAGGTATTTGCAGTCCATGATTGTCCTCGGGGCCTTTGATTTGAGAATTAGTGCCGTACTTATGCGATACCAGCAAATCTCGGGCCAGCTTTCGATAAACCATGATCCGCACTTGACGTAATTTCTCTGAAACGAATCCTATCTATATGAAAATAAATAGATTTATTCGATCATGAATACGTTTGTTTCAAGCGTTCGCAAGCGTCCCTTCGTTACGGATTGAAGGGATGTTACGTAGCGTGCGGGAGAATGTTACGGAATGGCGGCGGGGGGGTTAGGCCCCCCCGCCGACAGGAATTG
>CAUPOD010000031.1:0-11848 GCA_963512745.1 uncultured Burkholderia sp.
AGGGTAGGGGTACTCCCCGGAGGCGTTCCCGCCGGAGGGGAGTACCCCTACCCTGGCCTCCCAAGCCTGAACTGGCCAACGGTGTTAACAACGAACGCCAACAACTCCCCCAAACGCTCTAACCGTCCAACAGCCCATATAAATCCAGAAACAGCGCGCGCACCGCGCGCGCCCTCACCGCGGCTTCGCGTAGCCGCTCTCGATCCAGTCGGCCGCACTATCCGCCGACAACTTGAACGTGGGCTTCACGCGGACTTGCGCGAGCGCGTCGCCCACGGCGTTCTCTGCCGACAGCACCGCGTGCGGATCGTCGTCGTCGGGCACGATGTCGAGCGTCACGCGGATGCGGTCGTCGGCCGTATCGACCCAGACCTGCTTGTGCAGCAACGCATGCAGCTGCTGTTCGTGACGGCGCAGCACCTCGGACGCAGTCTTGACGAGCGTATTGAATGCGTTGACGTCGAGCGGCTTCGGGTTCTTCTTGTCGCGGCCCATGGTCCAAGGGCCGACCAGCGCGGGCTCGGACTCGCCGTGCTTGGTCATCTCGACGGCCCAGCCCTCGTCGTCCTCGTTCTTGATCACGCGGCAGGTCCAGCCGTTGTCGCGCCAGAGACGGTCCTCGTGAATCGCGTCGGCTGCGTCCATGCCGAGGGTGAAATCGGTGTCGGTAGTCATGCGGCGGGTTCCGGTCAGACCTTCTTCACGAATTCCGACTTCAGGCTCATCGCGCCGAAGCCGTCGATCTTGCAGTCGATATCGTGATCGCCGTCGACCAGACGGATGTTCTTGACCTTGGTGCCCATCTTGACCACGCCGCCGCCGCCCTTGAGCTTCAAATCCTTGATGACCGTGACGGTGTCGCCGTCCTGCAAGACGTTGCCGCTCGCGTCGCGATAGACCTTGGCGCCCGCCTCGGGCGCTTCGACGGTTTCCGCAGACCATTCGTACGCGCACTCGGGGCACACATAGAGGGCGCCGTCTTCGTACGTGAATTCGGAATGACACTTCGGGCAGGGGGGCAATGCGCTCATCTTCGATCCTTGATGCTCGCCGCCCGACGCAGGCGGCGCAAGCACGAAGTATACAACCCGCACCCCGAAACGCAGACGCCGGGCGCTCTGGGCGAGCGTCCGGCGTCTGCGGAAACTGGCGGTCAGCGGCGCTAGGCGCCTTTCCCGCTCAATCGAGCTTGAACTGGTTCACGGCGTGCGCGAGATTCACGGCCTGCGTTTGCAGCGCCGCGGCCGCGGCCGTCGATTCCTCCACGAGCGCCGCGTTCTGCTGCACCATCTCGTCGAGCTGGCTGACGGCGCGGTTCACTTCGTGAATGCCGCGCGTCTGCTCGTCGGCCGCCTGCGTGATTTCCGAGATGATCGTCGTCACGTTCGAGACGTTGCTCACGATCTCCGTCATCGTCTCGCCGGCCTGGCGCACCTGGCCCGAACCCGAATTGACGCTGCCCACGGTCGCCTCGATCAGCGCCTTGATCTCCTTGGCCGCCTGCGCGCTGCGCTGCGCCAAGCTGCGCACCTCGCTCGCGACCACGGCGAAGCCGCGGCCCTGCTCGCCCGCGCGCGCCGCTTCCACGGCCGCGTTCAGCGCGAGGATGTTGGTCTGGAACGCGATGCCGTCGATCACGCCGATGATGTCGGCGATCTTCACCGACGCGTGTTCGATCTGGCCCATCGTGGTGATCACGTCCGCGATCACCTCGCCGCCGCGCGACGCGACGTGCGATGCGGCCACGGCCGTGTGATCGGCCTGCTTGGCCGAACCGGCGGCCTGCGTCACGGTCGAGGTGATCTCCTCCATCGAGGCCGCGGTTTGTTCGAGGCTCGCGGCCGCCGCTTCGGTGCGGCTCGACAAATCGACGTTGCCTGCCGCGATCTCGTTGGCGGCCACGCGCACCGATTCGCTCGCGTCGCGAATCTGGCGCATCACCTGGGTCAGCTTGCCGATGAACGTGTTGAACGAACGCGCGATCTGCGCGACTTCGTCGCGGCCCTCGGCCGGCAGGCGCTGCGTGAGGTCGCCCTCGCCCGCGCCGATCGCGTCCATCGCGTCGCGGATCTTCGACAGGCGCTGGAACGAAACCGCGGTCACGGCCGCGACGATCACCGCGGCAATCGCGGCGATCACGATCATGGCGATGATCGAGGCCGTCACCTGCGAGCGCATGCCGGCCGTCGCTTCGGACTTGTCGAGCGCGACGATCAGGCTCCAGTCGGTGCCCGGAACCGCTTGAGCGCGCAGCAGCTTGGCGGCGCCGGCGACATCCACTTCGAGCGGCTGCGTGGCCGTGGCGAGCGCCGCGAGTTTGTCGGTGGTCAGTTCGGGCGCGAGGTCGGTCGCCGGCTTCAGCGTGAGCTTCGGATCCGGGTCCGCGACGATATGGCCGGTGCTGTCGACGAGCACGCCGAAGCTCGACGGCGTCGGGTGGATCGACTTGACGTTGGCGATCACGCTGTCCATCGTCACGTCGCCGGCCACGACGCCCTTGGCCGTGCCGTCGCTCAGGATCGGCGTGGCGAACGTCACGACCAGCGCGCCGGTGCCCGCATCGACGTACGGCGGCGTCACGACGGCCTTGCCCGCGGACACGGCCTGCTTGTACCACGGGCGCCCCGTCGGATCGTAGTCGGGCGGAATGCCCGCCGGGTTCGAGAACTTCGCGGTCTTGTCGGCGTAGCCCACATAGACGTTGATGAAGCCGCCGGCCGCGGCGATCTGCTGGAGCGCCGCCGTCGGGTCGGGCTGCTGCACGGCTTGCTGCAGCGAACCGACCATCTGGCTCTTGGCGGACACCCATTCGGCGATGCCGGTCACGTGGCCGCTTTCGATGGCCGTCAGGCTGCTGTCGATCGACGCACGGTTATAGGAACTGGCGACGAAGTAATTGAGCACGGCGCTCGCGGCAAGCGCGAATACGACGATGCTCACGCACAAGGCAACGATGCGCGCGCGGATGGAGGCAAACATGTCTGAAATCTTCAAAAAGTAAACAGTCGAGGTAAGCCGAGGCGGTGGAGAGCCAGTGCTCTACGCAGTTATCGGCAGATCGACTGAAAGCTTGATGCGGGTGTGGACTTATTTGTTTACCTGTCTTTTTGCTTGTATAGCCCGCAACGCCGGCTCGTGCTTCTCCGCCCATTGCCAGACCGCGCAAAACGCCTCGCACAAACTGCTCCCCAGCTCGGTCAACGCGTATTCGACGCGCGGGGGCACTTCCGGATAAACCGTGCGCACCACGAGCCCGTCCGCCTCCATCTGCCGCAACGTCTTCGTCAGCATGCGCTGGCTGATCGAACCGACCAGTTCCCCCACGCGCGTGAAGCGCAGCACGCCGTTCTGTTCGAGCACCTCGAGCACGCACATCGTCCATTTGTCCGCGACGCGGCCCAGCACGTCGAGCACGAGCGTGTCGAGTTCCGCGGTCGATCGCCCGCCCTGCCCCGACTTGAACACCACGCGCCGTTCCGTCTCCGTGTACTTCGTATGCTTCGTCATGCCTTTACCCCGCCAAGCCCCGTCGTCCCGCAATAGTTACCCATCTGTTCGTACGGCACAAAAGCGTGCCTACTTCTCAAATGAGAGTGAATACCCTACGCTAGCACGACCTTGAACAGGAGAGAAGGCATGCAAACCACCGGCAACACCATTCTCGTCACCGGCGGCGGCTCGGGCATCGGACGCGCGCTGGCCGAGGCGTTCCACAAGCTCGGCAACCACGTGATCGTCGCGGGGCGCCGCGCGTCCGCGCTCGAGGACGTCGCGCGCGCGAACCCCGGCATCGAAACCGTGGTCGTGGACCTCGCGGACACGCAAGACATCGGCCGCTTCGCGGCGCAGCTCGCGCGCGACTACCCTGCGTTGAACGTGCTGATCAACAACGCGGGCATCATGCAGCCCGAGGACTGGCGCGCGGAACCCGTCGATACGCAAACCGCCGTCGCGACCCTCGCCACGAACTTGCTCGCGCCGATCCTGCTGACAGGCGCGCTGCTGCCGCAATTGCGCAAGCAGCCGCACGCCGCGGTGCTGAACATGACGTCGGGCCTCGCGTTCCTGCCGCTCGCAGGCACGCCGACCTACAGCGCCACGAAGGCCGCGCTGCACTCGTTCACGGAATCGCTGCGCTACCAGTTGCAGGGCACCGATGTGGACGTGATCGAGATCGCGCCGCCGTACGTGCAGACCGAATTGATGGGCGCGCAGCAGGCGTCCGATCCGCACGCGATGCCGCTCGCGGAGTTCATCGCGGAAGTGATGTCGATTCTGGAAACGCAGCCCGACGTGCAGGAGGTGCTCGTCAAGCGCGTGCTGCCGTTGCGCTTCGCGGCCGAGCAGGGCCACGCAGGCTATATGAAGCAATTCACGGGGCTCAACGACCAGTTCGCGGCGCACTGAGCCGTCGTCAATCGTCTGCGCGGTAATACTGCACGCCGATGCGGACCGGCTCGCGGCCGTTGGCCTTGCGATGCCGGTTCGTATCGCGCAGCGAATACGCGCAACCGCAATACTCCTGCTGATAGAACGCCTCGCGCTTGCTGATCTCGATCATGCGCGCGGCGCCACCGCCTTTGCGCCAGTTGTATTCCCAGTAAACGAGCTGCGGATAACGCGCCGCCGCGCGCACGCCGCAGTCGTTGATCTGCTGCATGTTCTTCCAGCGCGAAATCCCGAGCGAACTCGTCATGACCGGGAAACCGTGTTCGTGCGCATAGAGCGCGGTGCGCTCGAAGCGCATGTCGAAACACATCGTGCAGCGCGCGCCGCGCTCGGGCTCGTGTTCCATGCCGCGCGCGCGCGCGAACCAATCGTCGCGGTCGTAATCCGCATCGACGAACGGAATCCCGCATCGCTCGGCGAAGCGGATGTTCTCGTTCTTGCGCAGATCGTATTCCTTGCGCGGATGGATATTGGGGTTATAGAAGAAGATCGTGAAATCGATCCCCGCCGCGGCCATCGCCTCCATGACCTCGCCCGAGCACGGCGCGCAGCACGAATGCAGCAGCACCTTGCCATGGCCGCCCGGCAACGGCAACGGTTCGCGTTCGCATGGAGGCGCATGGCTCATGCCGGCTGCCGCGCTTACTGCTGCGCCCGGTTGCGCAGCGCCTTGGCCGCAGCAACCATGTTCGTCAGCGCCGGAATGACCTCGGCCCACTGACGCGTCTTCAAGCCGCAATCGGGGTTCACCCACAGACGCTGCGCCGGTATGCGCTCGGCCGCCTTCTGCATCAGGCCGACGATGTGCGCCTCGGTCGGGATGTTCGGCGAGTGGATGTCGTACACGCCCGGGCCGATCTCGTTCGGATACTTGAAGTGGTCGAACGCGTCGAGCAGTTCCATGTCCGAGCGCGAGGTCTCGATCGTGATCACGTCGGCATCCATGTCGGCGATCGACGCGATGATGTCGTTGAACTCCGAATAGCACATGTGCGTGTGGATCTGAGTCTCGTCGCGCACGCCGTTCGCGGCGATGCGGAACGCCTCGACGGCCCAGTTCAGATACTCGGCCCACTGCGCGCGGCGCAGCGGCAGGCCCTCGCGCAGCGCGGCTTCGTCGATCTGGATCACGCGCACGCCGGCCTTCTCGAGATCCAGCACTTCGTCGCGGATCGCGAGCGCTAGCTGGTAGCACGACACCGAGCGCGGCTGGTCGTCGCGCACGAACGACCAGTTCAGGATCGTCACGGGGCCCGTGAGCATGCCCTTCATCGGCTTGTCCGTGAGCGACTGCGCGTACGAAATCCATTCCACGGTCATCGCCTGCGGGCGGCTGATGTCGCCGAACAAAATCGGCGGCTTCACGCAGCGCGACCCGTACGACTGCACCCAGCCGAACTGACTGAACGCGTAGCCGTCGAGCTGTTCGCCGAAGTATTCGACCATGTCGTTGCGCTCGGCCTCGCCGTGCACGAGCACGTCGAGGCCCAGCTTTTCCTGTTCGCGCACGCTGCGTTCGATCTCGGCGCGCATTGCGGTGCGGTAGTCGGCTTCGCCGAGCGCGCCGCTCTTGAACTGGCTGCGCGCTTGGCGGATCTCGGCCGTTTGCGGGAACGAACCAATGGTCGTGGTCGGGTATTCGGGCAGGTCGAGCAGCGCGGCCTGCTTCGGCGCGCGCTGGCGATAGGCGCTCGCGCGCTTGCCGAGGTCGTAGTCGATGCGCGCCAGCGCGGCCTTCACGGCCGGATTGTTGACGCGCGGCGAGGCGCGGCGCTGTTCGATCGCGGCGGCATTGGCGGCGAGCGCTTCGGCCGCTTGCGCGCGGCCGCCGTTGAGCGCCGTGGCGAGCAGCTTGAGTTCGTCCAGCTTCTGCAGCGCAAAGGCCAGCCAATTGCGGATCTCGGCGTCGAGCTTGGTTTCGCTGGCGAGATCGACGGGCACGTGCAGCAGCGAGCACGACGGCGCGAGCCACAGGCGGTCGCCCAGCCGTTGCGCGAGCGGTTCGAGCCAATCGAGCGCGGCGTTCAGATCCGTCTTCCAGATGTTGCGGCCGTTGATCGCGCCGACCGACAGCACGCTGTGCGCGGGCAGCTTTTGCGCGGCCTTCGCGATCTCGTCGCGCGCGTTGACCGCATCGATGTGCAGACCGTCGACGGGCAGCGAACAGGCGAGGTCGAGATTGCCGAGCAGCTGGCCGAAATACGTCGCGAGCAGCAGCTTGACCTTGCGGTTCTTGAGCGCGCCGTAGGCCGTGACGAATGCTTGCTTCCAAGCCGGATCGAGCTCCGTGACGAGCACGGGCTCGTCGATCTGCACCCACTCGACGCCCTCGCGCGCGAGCGTATCGAGCAGCTCGGCGTACGCGGGCAGCAGGCGCGGCAGCAGCGCGAGCTTGTCGGAGTCGTCCTTGGCCTTGCCGAGCCACAGATACGTGACGGGACCGATCACGACGGGCTTCGCCCGCACGCCCTGTGCGCGCGCCTCGGCGATCTGTTCGAGGTAGCGCGACGCGTCGAGCTTGAACGTCGTGTCGGCCGTGAATTCCGGGACGATGTAGTGGTAGTTGGTATCGAACCACTTCGTCATTTCGCCGGCGGCCACGCCCTCGCCGCCGCAGCAGCCGGCGTGCGCCTCGGCGTTCTGGGCCGAACGGCCGCGCGCCACGCGGAAGTAGTTGTCGAGCGCGTCGCCGCGGAAATCGCGCACGCGCTCGGGCAGGTTGCCGAGCGTGAAGCTCATGTCGAGCACCTGGTCGTAGAACGCGAAATCGCCGACCGGCACGAGATCAAGCCCGTGCTGGTCGTCCCAGTTCTGCCGGCGCAGCTGTGCGCCGAGCGCCTGCAGTTCTTCGCGCGACGACTCGCCCTTCCAATAGCGTTCGAGACCGAACTTGAGTTCGCGTTTGGCGCCGATTCGCGGAAAGCCTAGATTGTGTGTGGTGACCATAGTGCGTTGCCGTCCGATGGGAAATTACGGGAATTCATCCGAAGTGACGGCCATCTTAGGGTCATCCATGTATGAAATAAAATGGTATATTTTCATTTATCGATTAGTTTTATTCATATATTCACTGCGGAGCTCGGGCCATGCTCGAACGCATTCATCTCGTGATCGTCCGTGAAATCCACCGCCAGGGTTCGCTGACGGCCGCGGCCGGCGCGCTGTTTCTCACGCAGTCGGCGCTGAGCCACACGGTCAAGAAACTCGAACAGCAGCTCGGCACGCCGGTCTGGGACCGCGAGGGGCGCGCGCTGCGCCTCACGCAAGCGGGCGAATACCTGCTGCGGCTCGCCGAGCGGCTGCTGCCGCAGTTCGAATTGGCCGAGGAGCGCATGAAGCAATACGCGGAGGGCGAGCGCGGCACGCTGCGCATCGGCATGGAATGCCATCCGTGCTACCAGTGGCTGCTCAAGGTCGTGTCGCCCTATCTCGCGCGCTGGCCCGACGTCGACGTCGATGTGAAGCAGCGCTTTCAATTCGGCGGCATCGGCGCGCTGTTCGGCTACGACGTGGACGTGCTCGTGACGCCCGATCCGCTGCTGCGCCCCGGGCTGCGCTTCGAGCCCGTGTTCGATTACGAGCAGGTGCTCGTGGTGCCCGAGGGGCACGCGCTCGCGCAGGCCGAATACGTCGAGCCCGCGCAGCTGATCGGCGAAACGCTGATCACGTATCCGGTCGAGACCGACCGGCTCGATATCTACAACCAGTTCTTGCGGCCGGCCGGCGTCGTGCCGCGCCGCCACAAGACGATCGAGACCACCGACATCATGCTGCAGATGGTCGCGAGCGACCGCGGCGTGGCGGCGCTGCCGCGCTGGCTCGCCGACGAATACGCGGACCGCATGCCCGTGACCAGCGTGAAGCTCGGCAAGACCGGCATCGCTAAGCAAATCTTTCTCGGCACGCGCGAGGCCGACGCTTCGCTCGACTATTTGCGGTCGTTCGTCGAATTTGCACGTGCATCCAATTGGCAAGCCGCGCGCGTGAACGGCCGATAGACGACTGGCCGATCGGTTGGGAGCCCGATGCAATGCGCCTCGGTTGACCCATTGAATACCCACGAGGAGATCCAGATGAGCCAACTCGTTTCCCCCGTTTCCTGCATTCCCGGCAGCGAGATTCCGGCGTCGAGCAGCATCCGTGTGCGCGGTGCGCGCGAGCACAACCTGAAGAACGTCGACGTCGACATTCCCCGCAACGCGCTTGTCGTGTTCACGGGGATCTCCGGTTCCGGCAAATCGTCGCTCGCGTTCGGCACGCTGTACGCCGAGGCGCAGCGCCGTTATTTCGAATCGGTGGCGCCGTACGCGCGCCGCCTCATCGAGCAGGTCGGCGTGCCCGAGGTCGAATCGATCGAGGGGTTGCCGCCCGCAGTCGCATTACAGCAGCAGCGCAGCGCGGCCAACGCGCGTTCGTCGGTCGGCAGCGTGACCACGCTGTCGAGCCTCGTGCGGATGCTCTATTCGCGCGCGGGCACCTATCCGCCCGACCAGCCGATGCTGTTCGCCGAGGACTTTTCGGCCAACACGATTCAAGGCGCGTGCCCGACCTGCCACGGGCTCGGGCGCGTGTACGACGTGACCGAGCAGTCGCTCGTGCCAGACGACTCGCTGACGATCCGCGAACGCGCGGTGGCCGCATGGCCGCCCGCGTGGCACGGGCAGAATCTGCGCGACATCCTCGTCGCGCTCGGCTACGACGTGGATACGCCGTGGCGCGACCTGCCGAGAGACGTGCGCGACTGGATCCTGTTCACGGAAGACACGCCGACGGTCGGCGTCTATCCGGGCCTCACGCCGCAACAGACGACCGCGGCGATCGCGCGCGGCCTCGAACCGGGCTATCAAGGCACGTTCACGGGCGCGAAGCGCTATATCCTGAACACGTTCGCGAACACCAAGAGCGCGCTCATGAAAAAGCGCGTGTCGCAGTTCATGACGAGCGCCGAATGTCCGACATGCCACGGCAAGAAACTGAAGCCCGAGGCGTTGTCCGTGATATTCGAGGGGCTCGATATCGCCGAATTCGCGCATCTGCCGCTGTCGAAACTCGCGGAACTGTTCGCGCATGTCGCGAGCGCTCGCTGGAATCCGCACGACGTATTTGCCGAACCGGCCATACTCGACGAGGAGACGCGCCGCGCTGCGGTGGAGAAACGCGTGGCGGCCGGCGGCTCCGCGCATTCGGCCGCGCCCGACGTGCGGCGTACGCCGAACCTGTCCGACGAAAAGCGCGTCGCCGCGCAGCGGCTCGCGGCCGAACTGCTCGAACGCCTGGAGCCGCTCGTCGATCTCGGGCTCGGCTATCTGTCGCTCGATCGCGCGACGCCCACGTTGTCGTCGGGCGAGTTGCAGCGCATGCGGCTTGCGACGCAGTTGTCGTCGCAGCTGTTCGGCGTGCTGTACGTGCTCGACGAGCCGTCGGCCGGCCTGCACCCCGCGGACGGCGACTCGCTGCTCTCGATTCTGCAGCGCCTGAAGGCCGACGGCAATTCGGTGTTCGTGGTCGAGCACGCGCTCGACATCATCCGCGAGGCGGACTGGCTCGTCGATGTCGGGCCCGCCGCGGGCGAAGGCGGCGGCCGTGTGTTGTACAGCGGTGTGCCGCCGGGGCTCGCGAAAGTGGACGCGTCGGTCACGCGCCGCTATCTGTTCGGCAATCTCGATGCGAAACGCCACGTGCTGCGCGCGCCGAAAGGCTGGCTGCGCCTCGAAGACGTCACGCGCAACAATCTGCACCATCTCGACGTCGCGTTCCCGCTCGGTTGCCTGACGGCCGTAACGGGCGTGTCTGGCTCGGGCAAGTCGAGCCTCGTGAGTCAAGCGCTGCCTGAACTCGTCGCGCGGCGCCTCGGGCGCACGCTCGACTTGCCCGAAACCGAAGGCGAAGCGGACCCGCTGCTAGCCGCCGCGCCGGCGGCGGCCGAGGGGCATGTCGCGGGCGGGCTCGGCCCGATCAAGCGCGTGGTGCGCGTCGATCAGAAGCCGATCGGCCGCACGCCGCGCTCGAATCTGGCCACTTACACCGGCTTGTTCGACCACGTGCGGCAGCGCTTCGCCGATACTGCGGAGGCGCGCAAGCGCCACTACGGCGTCGGCCGTTTCTCGTTCAACGTGGCCCAGGGGCGCTGCCCGACCTGCGAGGGCGAGGGCTTCATGATGGTCGAGCTGCTGTTTCTGCCGAGTGTCTATGCACCGTGCTCGACGTGCCACGGCAGCCGCTACAACGCGCAGACGCTAGAAATCGAATGGCACGGGCGCAACATCGCGCAAGTGCTCGCGATGAGCGTGGACGAGGCGTGCGAGTTCTTCAAGGACGAGCCCGATTTGCTGCGCCCGCTCACGGTGTTGCGCGACATCGGCCTCGGCTACTTGCGGCTCGGACAGCCCGCGACCGAGCTATCGGGCGGCGAGGCGCAGCGCATCAAGCTCGCGACGGAGCTGCAGCGCATCCAGCGCGGCAACACGCTGTACATCCTCGACGAGCCCACGGCGGGCCTGCATCCTGCCGATACGGACCGGCTCATGCGGCATCTGCAAGGACTCGTGGATGCAGGCAATACCGTCGTGCTGGTCGAGCACGATATGCGCGTGGTGGCGCAGTCGGATTGGGTCATCGATCTCGGGCCCGGTGCGGGCGAGGACGGCGGACGGATCGTGGCGGCGGGGGTGCCGGAAGCCGTCGCGGCGTCGCAAAGCAGCACTGCGCCTTACTTGAGGAGCGTGCTCGAACGGCCCGGTCAGGCGGGCGGGCATTAAACAGCGCCCGCGGCCTGGGCGCTTTGGCGTTCATCGAGTCCGGGCATAACCGCAGGGCCGCGCCCGATTCTCACTGCTTCGCGGCCGGCGTCGCCGCGAGTTTGTCGATTGCGGGCGGCACGAGCTTGTCGAGCGTCGCCACGACGTTTTCATAAAAATCCATCGGCTTGCCCCATGCATCGGGTATCTCCGCCGGTTGACCCGTCGCGTACTCGCTCAACGTGAATACCTTGCCGGCTGCCTGCGGATACTTTGCAAGCACCTTCTCCTTGTGCTTTTCGGTCATCGTCAAGATCACGTCCGAATGCTCGACGTCGTTTGCGTCGAGCTGAGCCGAGCGATGCGCAGAGGTATCGATCCCGCGCCGCTTCATCAGGATCACACCGTTTTCCTCGGGCTTCACGTCGTATGGGTCTTCGTTGACCGCGCGCGAGATCACCGCGACGTGCAGATGATGCTGATCGATGTACTGGTCGGCCATCGCTTCGGCCATTACGCTACGGCCGGTGTTGCCGGTATCGACGAACGCGACCTTCTTGGGCTCGTCCGCGAACGCCGCGGACGCGAATTTGACACCGAGGATACAGAGCATTGCAGCAAGCTTGATTTTTCTCATACGTTTCACCGATGAAGCACTGGAT
>CAUPOD010000032.1:0-11754 GCA_963512745.1 uncultured Burkholderia sp.
GCAATGCGGGCAGCGCGAGCGCCGGCAACAGCAGCAGCGCGGCGAGCACGACCAGCAGCAATAGCGGCACCAGCAGCGCCGGCGGTTCCGGCAACGCAAGCAGCACTTGAATCCAGCGCGCGCGCCGCGCGCGCACGGTATCGACGGCTTTACGCCACGTGATGACAATGACGAAAGCGAAGACCAAAAAAGTAACCCTCAAGGCGGTGTTCCTGACCGGCTTGCTCGTGATCGTCCCCGCGGCGATCACGCTGTGGGTGATCGGCCTCGTGATCGGCACGATGGACCAGACGCTGCTCCTGCTGCCCGAATCGTGGCAGCCCGACCGGCTGCTCGGCTTCCATCTGCCCGGCATCGGCGCGCTGCTGACGCTGGCGTTCGTGTTCATCATCGGCTTGGCCGCGCAGAACTTCATCGGCCAGAAGCTCGTCTCGGGCTGGAACTGGGTGATGCGCCATCTGCCCGTGGTCGGGCCCGTGTACACGAGCGTCAAGCAGGTGTCGGACACGCTGCTGTCGAGCAGCGGCAACGCGTTCCGCAAGGCGCTGCTGATCCGCTACCCGCATCACGATTCGTACACGATCGCGTTCATGACCGGCACGCCGGGCGGCGACGTGGTCAATCATCTTCAGGAAGAGTGCGTGAGCGTGTACGTGCCGACCACGCCGAACCCGACCTCGGGCTTCTTCCTGATCGTGCCGAAGCGCGAAGTGGTCGAACTCGACATGTCGGTCGATGCCGCGCTCAAGTACATCGTTTCGATGGGCGTGGTGGCGCCGCCCGCGCCGCGCGTGCCGGCGGTGAAGGTGCCGATCGAACCGCCGATGTAACGCGGCGATGCAACGCAATACCGGGGCCTGCGCAGGCAGCGCGGCCCGTCAATTCATACGAACACGAACGAAAGCAAACATCATGTCGATGCGAACTGAATACTGCGGTCTGGTGACCGAAGAACTGCTGGGCCAAACCGTCTCGCTGGTCGGCTGGGTCCAGCGCCGCCGCGATCACGGCGGCGTGATCTTCATCGATCTGCGCGACCGCGAAGGCCTCGTGCAGGTGGTCTGCGATCCGGACCGCCCCGAAATGTTCGCGGCCGCCGAAGGCGTGCGCAACGAGTTCTGCATCCAGATCAAGGGCGTCGTGCGCGCGCGCCCCGAAGGCACCGTCAACGCCAACCACAACAGCGGCAATATCGAAGTGCTGTGCCACGAGCTGACCGTGCTGAACGCATCGGTCACGCCGCCGTTCCAGCTCGACGACGACAACCTCTCGGAAACCACGCGCCTCACGCACCGCGTGCTCGATCTGCGCCGTCCGCAGATGCAGCACAACCTGCGCCTGCGCTACAAGGTGGCGCTCGAAGCGCGCAAGTATCTCGACGAGCACGGCTTCATCGACATCGAAACGCCGATGCTGACCAAGAGCACGCCCGAAGGCGCGCGCGACTACCTCGTGCCGTCGCGCGTGAACGCGGGCCAGTTCTTCGCGCTGCCGCAGTCGCCGCAGCTGTTCAAGCAGCTGCTGATGGTCGCGAACTTCGACCGCTACTACCAGATCGTCAAGTGCTTCCGCGACGAGGACCTGCGCGCCGACCGCCAGCCCGAATTCACGCAGATCGACTGCGAAACCTCGTTCCTCGGCGAGCAGGAAATCCGCGATCTGTTCGAAGAGATGATCCGTCATATCTTCAAGGCCACGATCGGCGTCGAACTCGATGCGAAGTTCCCGGTCATGCCGTATTCGGAAGCGATGGCGCGTTTCGGCTCGGACAAGCCCGACCTGCGCGTGAAGCTCGAATTCACGGACCTGACCGACGCGATGAAGGACGTCGACTTCAAGGTGTTCAGCACGCCCGCGAACGCCAAGGACGGCCGCGTCGCGGCGCTGCGCGTGCCGAAGGGCGGCGAACTCACGCGCGGCGACATCGACAGCTACACCGAATTCGTGCGCATCTACGGCGCGAAGGGCCTGGCCTGGATCAAGGTCAACGAGAAGGCGCGCGGCCGTGACGGCCTGCAAAGCCCGATCGTGAAGAATCTGCACGACGCCGCGATCGCCGCGATCCTCGAGCGCACGGGCGCCGAAGACGGCGACATCATTTTCTTCGCCGCGGACCGCGCGAAGGTCGTCAACGACAGCCTCGGCGCGCTGCGCCTGAAGATCGGCCACTCGGACTTCGCGAAGGCCAACGGCCTGCTCGAAACGGGCTGGAAGCCGCTGTGGGTCGTCGACTTCCCGATGTTCGAATACGACGAGGAAGACGCGCGCTACGTCGCGGCTCACCATCCGTTCACGAGCCCGAAGGACGAGCACCTCGAGTTCCTCGAAACGGATCCGGGCCGCTGCCTGGCCAAGGCCTACGACATGGTGCTGAACGGCTGGGAAATCGGCGGCGGTTCGGTGCGTATCCACCGTGAGGAAGTGCAGAGCCTCGTGTTCCGCGCGCTCAACATCGGTCCGGAAGAAGCCCAATCGAAGTTCGGCTTCCTGCTCGACGCGCTGCAGTACGGCGCGCCGCCGCACGGCGGCATCGCGTTCGGCCTCGACCGCATCGTGACGATGATGGCCGGCGCCGATTCGATCCGCGACGTGATCGCGTTCCCGAAGACGCAGCGCGCCCAGTGTCTGCTCACGCAGGCGCCGAGCCCCGTGGACGAGCGCCAGCTGCGCGACCTCCATATCCGCCTGCGCCAGCCGGAAGCGCCGAAGGCGTAAGGTTCTTCGCCCGCGCCCTCACGCTCGGCGGCGCGCCCGCGCCGCCAACGTGCTCTCCGTCTCAGCCGCCTTGCGCGGCCCCGACACCCCGCCGCTCGATGCCGCGGGGTGTTTTCATTTCCGCTCCCGTTGGCCGTTCGGCCGGCTTACCCCGCATCTCCCGTCACGCTAGCCTCGCAACAGGCGAACGGTCGCAGATCTTTTACTTGAAGTATACGAAAATTATCGTATGATTTGGGGGTGTGCTTGGCTATTCCGAAGGGTTTCAAGGCAGCGCGGCATGCCGCCATCGCGGCGCTGCTGTCGAATAAGTACGCGGCGGAAGCGCGCAACGGCATCGACATCAAGAATCTGCTTGCGATGGGCGAAGTCACGAACGTATTCGTGGCAGGCCTGCTCAGGCAATCCGACGGTAGCCAACACAGGGCTTCTCCGCACCATACCGTCGAATCGGTCGAGGTCCACGAGATCAAAACGCAGGGCTGGTACATCAAGTTCTATTTTCTCGACGCGGACCCCGACACCATCTTTATCAGTGTGCACCAATGAAAGCATCCACTCCCGCGAAGACGAAGCTGTATGTCGAAGCAGACAAGGGCCGCGCGATCTGCGATCACTGCGGGAAGGTCGTGCCGACCACGTTCAAGCGCCGCGACGTTCCGTTCAGCGACCGGCAGGGCGTGGCGTGCGGCATTCTCGTGTCGGTCTGCGACGTTTGCGATGCCGTCGTCGCGATCCCGGCGCAGTCCACTCCCGCGATCAAGGAAGCGCGCCGGCATGCGCTGCGTCCGCTGGAGGCCAATCTTCCGGCCGTCTACCTCGACATGCTCGATCTGGCCGCATACTCGGTGGACAGCGGCAACACGACGGAATTTCGCAAAACGCTGGTCACGCTCTATCTGCATCGTTTCGCGTCCGGCCAATATGCGCGGCAGGCGCTGCTCGATGCGCATGCCGAGGCGCAGTCGCGTTACCCGGAACGCCGCGGCGCCACGCGGCGCCGGCTGTCGATGAAGGTGACGTCGCGCGCCGCCGCCGATCTGCAAAGCGTGGTCGAAGCCACGGGCCTGAATCAGACCGAGGTGCTCAAGTCGGTGATTTTCAAGGTGCTGAGCGACGTCACGGCCGCCGATAAACCGGCGCTGCTGCGCGAGCTCGGCACGCTTTCGATACTCGCGGCTTGAGTCCGCATCCGTGCATGGTAGAGTCATACGACTAGGTCGTGAAGGAGATCCGGCTGCTGCGCGTCGCGGCCGCCGCGCATGAAAAAAATGAGCAAGCCGCCCAAAATTCCAGAATCCGTGCTCGTCGTGATCCATACCGCCGCGCTCGACGTGCTCGTGATCAAGCGCGCCGATCAGCCCGACTTCTGGCAGTCGGTGACGGGCTCGAAGGACCGCCTCGACGAACCGTTGCACGAGGTGGCCGCGCGTGAAGTGGCCGAGGAGACGGGCATCGTGCTCGGCGCGCCGGGCGTGCCGGCCGACGCGCTGTACGACTGGCATCACCGCATCGAATACGCGATCTATCCCCAATATCTGCACCGCTATGCGCCCGGCGTCGCGCGCAACACCGAGCACTGGTTCGGCCTGGCGCTGCCCGCGCGCGTGCCGGTGCGGCTGGCGCCGCGCGAGCACACGGCCTACGAATGGCTGCCGTTCCAGGAGGCCGCGGCGCGGTGCTACTCTCCATCGAACGCCGAAGCGATCCTGCAGCTGCCGGCGCGCTTCGCGCTGCACGCCTAGCGTGAACCGGCCCCGGCGTGCATCCGTCCGGCGGCGGCCGGCTCCCCGGCTGCCCCAGTTAGAAACCGATTTCTAATAATTCTCTTGTTTCACCGGCGGGCGCCCACAATAATAGTACGGCCGTTCGATTTTATTTAACCCGAAACCTTCTGGCCTGAACGGCACGATAAAAAAGCTATGCGAAAAGGCGAACAAACACGAGCCGCGATTCTCGATGCAGCGTTGGACCTGGCCAGCCGTGACGGGCTGGAAGGGTTGACGATCGGCAATCTTGCCGAACGCATGCAAATGAGCAAGAGCGGGGTGTTCGCGCATTTCGGGTCGCGCGAGGATCTGCAGGTCGAGGTCGTGCGCGAGTATCACCGCCGTTTCGAGAACGAGGTGTTCTTCCCGAGCTTGCGCGAGCCGCGCGGTTTGCCGCGTCTGCGCGCGATGCTGAAGCGCTGGACCGAAAAGCGGATTCAGGAAGTGACCACCGGCTGTATTTACATCAGCGGCGCCGTCGAATACGACGACCGCCCCGACAGTCCGGTGCGCGCCCAACTGGTCTTCACCGTGAGCGCCTGGCGTGCCGCGCTGCTGCGCGCCATTTCGCAGGCCATGCAGGAAAAGCATCTGCGTCCGGATACCGATCCGAACCTGATGCTGTTTGAGTTGTACAGCTTTACGCTCGGCTTGCATCACGACGCCCGTTTCCTGCACATGGCGGAGGCGGCGAGTTTGACGTGGGCCGCGCTGGAGAAGACGATCGTTTCATATCAGAGCGAGAGCAAGTAGCGGGGCCGCGTGCCTCGCATCGCTCGAGCCATAGACCTATCTTGGGAGAACAGAGTCATGGGACAGTACTCCGCGCCGTTGCGGGACATGCAATTCGTGCTGCACGAGCTGCTCAATGTCGAGGCCGAAATCAAGCAGATGCCCGCCCACGCGGATCTGGACGCCGACACCATCAACCAGGTGCTCGAGGAAGCGGGCAAGTTCTGCTCCGAAGTGATCTATCCGCTGAACCAGAGCGGCGACCGCGAAGGCTGCACCTATGTCGGCGACGGCGTGGTGAAGGCGCCGAGCGGCTTCAAGGAAGCCTATCGGCAGTACATCGAAGCCGGCTGGCCCGCGCTCGGCTGCGATCCCGAATACGGCGGCCAGGGCCTGCCCGCGTTCGTCAACAACGGCCTCTACGAGATGCTGAACTCGGCGAACCAGGCGTGGACCATGTATCCGGGCCTGTCGCACGGCGCGTACGAATGCCTGCACGAGCACGGCAAGCCTGAACAGAAGGCGCTGTACCTGCCGAAGCTGGTCTCGGGCGAGTGGACCGGCACGATGTGTCTGACCGAGCCGCACTGCGGCACCGACCTCGGCATGCTGCGCACCAAGGCCGAGCCGAACGCAGACGGCAGTTACGCGATCAGCGGCACCAAGATCTTCATTTCGAGCGGCGAGCACGACCTCTCGAAGAACATCGTCCACCTGGTTCTCGCTCGCCTGCCGGACGCGCCGCAAGGCACCAAGGGCATCTCGCTGTTCATCGTGCCGAAGTTCGTGCCGGACGCATCGGGCGAGCCGGGCGCACGCAACGGCATCAAGTGCGGCTCGATCGAGCACAAGATGGGCATCCACGGCAATTCGACCTGCGTGATGAACCTCGACGGCGCGCAGGGCTGGCTCGTGGGCGAACCGAACAAGGGCCTCAACGCGATGTTCGTGATGATGAACGCCGCGCGTCTCGGCGTCGGCATGCAGGGTCTGGGCCTCACGGAAGTCGCGTATCAGAACTCGCTCGCGTACGCGAAGGAGCGTCTGCAGATGCGTTCGCTGTCGGGTCCGAAGGCGCCCGAGAAGGCGGCCGACCCGATCATCGTGCACCCGGACGTGCGCCGCATGCTGCTCACGCAGAAGGCCTACGCCGAAGGCGCGCGCGCGTTCTCGTACTGGCTCGCGCTGCAGATCGACAAGGAACTCTCGCACCCGGACGAAGCCGTGCGCAAGGATGCGGCCGACCTCGTCGCGCTGCTCACGCCGATCGTCAAGGCGTTCGTCACCGACAACGCGTTCGAAGCCACCAACATGGGCATGCAGGTGTTCGGCGGCCACGGCTATATCTCCGAATGGGGCATGGAGCAGCACGTGCGCGACGCGCGCATCAACCAGATCTACGAAGGCACGAATTCGGTCCAGGCACTCGACCTGCTGGGCCGCAAGATCCTCGGCGACATGGGCGCGAAGCTCAAGAAGTTCGGCAAGCTGGTGTCCGACTTCTGCGAAGCCGAAGGCGTGAAGCCGGAGATGGCCGAGTTCGTCACGCCGCTCGCGGACCTCGGCGACAAGGTGCAGAAGCTCACCATGGAGATCGGCATGAAGGCGATGCAGAACCCCGACGAAGTCGGCGCGGCATCGGTCGCCTATCAGCGCGTGGTCGGCCATCTGGTGTTCTCGTACTTCTGGGCACGCATGGCGCGCATCGCGCTCGACAAGCAAGAGTCGGGCGATCCGTTCTACAAGTCGAAGCTGGCCACGGCCCGTTTCTACTTCGCCCGCCTGCAGCCGGAAACGGCCACGGCGATCCGTCTGGCGCGCGCGGGTTCGAGCACGCTGATGGCAATCGACGAAGCGTTGTTATATTTCCTTAGAACTCGATGCCGCCGTTCGCGTGACGAACACGCGACGCGCGGCGCTATCCGGAGGATTCCCGTGAGCAATTTCAATATTCGCAAGGTGGCCGTGCTGGGCGCCGGCGTGATGGGCGCGCAGATCGCCGCGCAACTCATCAACGCGCGCGTGCCGGTCATGCTGTTCGACCTGCCGGCCAAGGAAGGCCCGAAGAACGCGATCGCGATCAAGGCGATCGAAAACCTCAAGAAGCTGTCGCCCGCGCCGTTCGGCGTGAAGGACGACGCGAAGTATCTCGTGCCCGCCAACTACGAGGACGATCTCGACAAGCTGGCCGAATGCGACCTCGTGATCGAAGCGATCGCCGAGCGCATGGACTGGAAGCACGACTTGTACAAGAAAGTCGCGCCGCACATCGCGCCGAACGCGATCTTCGCGACCAACACCTCGGGCTTGTCGATCTCGGCGCTGTCCGAAGGCTTCGATGCGGACTTGAAGTCGCGCTTCTGCGGCGTGCACTTCTTCAATCCGCCGCGCTACATGCACCTCGTCGAGCTGATTCCGACCCCGAGTACCAAGCCCGAAATTCTCGACCAGCTCCAGACGGTTCTGACGAGCGTGGTCGGCAAGGGCGTCGTGCGCGCCAAGGACACGCCGAACTTCATCGCGAACCGCGTCGGCGTGTTCTCGATCCTGGCCGTGATCGCCGAAGCCGAGAAGTTCGGCCTGCGCTTCGACGAAGTCGACGATCTGACCGGCGCGCGTCTCGGCCGCGCGAAGTCGGCGACGTTCCGCACCGCGGACGTGGTCGGCCTCGACACGATGGGCCACGTGATCAAGACGATGGAAGACACGCTGCCCAACGACCCGTTCCACGCGATCTACAAGACGCCGGCCGTGCTGGCCGAACTCGTCAAGCAGGGCGCGCTGGGCCAGAAGACCGGCGCGGGCTTCTACAAGAAGGAAGGCAAGGCGATCAAGGTGCTCGACGCGAAGACGGGTACCTACGTCGACGGCGGCGGCAAGGCCGACGACGTCGTGAAGAACATCCTCAAGCGTCCGCCTGCGGAACGTCTGAAGCTGCTGCGCGAAACGGACCACCCGCAGGCGCAGTTCCTGTGGTCGATCTTCCGCGACGTGTTCCACTACGTCGCGTACCACCTCGAATCGATCGCCGACAACGCGCGCGACGTCGACCTTGCGATCCGCTGGGGCTTCGGCTGGAACGAAGGCCCGTTCGAGGGCTGGCAAGCCGCGGGCTGGAAGCAGGTGGCCGAGTGGGTCAAGGAAGACATCGAGGCGGGCAAGGCGCTCGCGAACGTGCCGCTGCCCGCGTGGGTGTTCGAAGGCCCCGTGGCCGAGAACGGCGGCGTGCACGCGCCGGCCGGCGCTTGGTCGCCGCAGACCCGGACGTTCGAGCCGCGTCCCGATCTGCCCGTCTACGAGCGCCAGGTGTTCCGTCCGCCGGTGTTCGGCGAAGCGGACCGCGATCCGCTCACGTTCGGCAAGACGCTGCTCGAGACCGACGCCGTGCGCGCATGGGTCGACGACCGTCCGGGCCAGGACGACGTCGTGATCGTCTCGTTCAAGACCAAGATGAACACGATCGGACCGAGCGTGATCGACGGTCTGACGCAGGCCATCGACATCGCCGAGAAGGACTACAAGGCCGTGGTGATCTGGCAGCCGACCTCGCTGAAGCTCGGTAACCCGGGCGGCCCGTTCTCGGCCGGCGCGAACCTCGAGGAGGCCATGCCCGCGTTCATGATGGGCGGCGCCAAGGGCATCGAGCCGTTCGTCAAGAAGTTCCAGCAGGGCATGCTGCGCGTCAAGTACGCGAACGTGCCGGTCGTCGCCGCGGTGTCGGGCATGGCGCTCGGCGGCGGCTGCGAGCTGATGCTGCACGCGGCCAAGCGCGTCGTGTACTTCGAGAGCTACATCGGTCTCGTCGAAGTGGGCGTGGGCCTCGTGCCGGCCGGCGGCGGCCTGAAGGAGGCCGCGCTGCGCGCGGCCGAGGGCGCGACGGCGGCCAACCTGCTCAACGATCTGCTCAAGTTCGTGCAGAAGCCGTTCGAGTACGCGGCGACGGCCAAGGTCTCGATGTCGGCGCTCGAGGCGCGCGAGATGGGCTACGTGAAGCAGTCGGACCCGATCGTCTTCAACGTGTTCGAACTGCTCGACGTCGCGAAGACCGAGGCGCGCGCGCTGGCCGAAGTCGGCTACCGTCCGCCGCTGCGCGCGACCGCGATTCCGGTCGCGGGCCGCTCGGTGCTGGCCACGATCAAGTCGAGCCTCGTCAACATGCGCGACGGCCGCTTCATCAGCGATCACGATTTCCTGATCGCGAGCCGCATCGCCGAAGCCATCTGCGGCGGCGACGTCGAAGCGGGCAGCCTGGTCGACGAAGAATGGCTGCTGGCGCTCGAACGCCGCGCGTTCGTGGACCTGCTCGGTACGCAAAAAACGCAAGAACGCATCATGGGCATGCTGCAGACCGGCAAGCCGGTGCGTAACTAAAGTCCGCGGACAGATAGGAGTTCGAAATGACTAAGCAAGTGCAAGACGCCTACATCGTATCCGCGAGCCGCACGCCGATCGGCAAGGCCCCGCGCGGCGCATTCAAGAACACGCGCCCCGACGAGCTGCTGGTGCACGCGATCAAGTCCAGCCTGGCGCAAGTGCCCGGCTTCGACCCGGCCGTGATCGAGGACGCGATCATCGGCTGCGCGATGCCCGAGGCCGAGCAGGGTCTCAACGTGGCGCGCCTCGGCGTGCTGCTCGCGGGCCTGCCGCAGACCATCGGCGGCGTGACCGTGAACCGCTTCTGCGCGTCGGGTCTCACGGCCCTCGCGATGGCGGCGGACCGCATCCGCGTCGGCGAAGCCGATGCGATCCTCGCGGGCGGCGTCGAATCGATGAGCATGGTGCCGATGTCGAGCAACAAGCCGTCGATGTCGCCGCACATTTTCGATCGCGGCGAAGACGTCGGCATCGCCTACGGCATGGGCCTGACCGCCGAGAAGGTGGCGGACCAGTGGAAGGTGAGCCGCGAGGACCAGGACGCGTTCGCGCTGCTGTCGCACCAGAAGGCGCTCGCCGCGCAAGCCGCGGGCGAATTCAACGACGAGATCGCCGCGTACACGGTCACCGAGCGTTTCCCCGATCTCGCTACGGGCGAGATCAAGGTCAAGACGCGCGAGGTGACGCAAGACGAAGGTCCGCGCGCGGATACCACGCTCGAAGGCCTCGCCAAGCTCAAGACGGTGTTCGCCAACAAGGGCTCGGTGACGGCCGGTACCTCGTCGCAGATGTCGGACGGCGCGGGCGCGCTGCTCGTGGTGTCGGAGAAGGTGCTCAAGCAGTTCAACCTGACGCCGCTCGCGCGTTTCGTGAGCTTTGCCGTGCGCGGCGTGCCGCCCGAGATCATGGGCATCGGCCCGAAGGAAGCGATTCCGGCCGCACTGAAGAACGCCGGCCTGACGCTCGCGGACCTCGACTGGATCGAGCTCAACGAAGCGTTCGCCGCGCAGGCGCTGGCCGTGTCGCGCGACCTCGGCCTCGACATGAGCAAGGTCAACCCGCTCGGCGGCGCGATCGCGCTCGGCCACCCGCTCGGCGCGACCGGTGCGATTCGTGCCGCGACCGTCGTGCACGGCCTGCGCCGCCGCAACCAGAAGTACGGCATGGTGACGATGTGCGTGGGCACCGGCATGGGCGCCGCGGGCATCATCGAGCGTCTGTAAGCAGGTTGCCGTATCGCTGATCCACGGTGCGCGGGCGGCTGGCTCGCGCACCGTTTTCGTTTGCGGACGAGACAAAAAGACAGGAGAGTCGGATGGACGTACAAATCGACAAGCGGGACGGCGTATTGAGCATCACGCTCGCGCGTCCCGCGAAGAAGAACGCGTTGACGGGTGCGATGTATCAGGCGATGGCCGATGCGTTGGCGGCTGCGCGCGAGGACAAGGAGGTGCGCGTGATCGTGCTGCGCGGCAGCGGCGGCAGCTTCAGCGCGGGCAACGATCTCGAGGATTTCCTGAAGACGCCGCCGGCCGGCGACGCGCCGCCGGTGATTCAGTTTCTGAATCAGATCAGCACGGCGGCGAAGCCCGTGGTCGCTGCTGTGTCGGGCGTGGCGGTCGGTATCGGCACGACCATGCTGTTGCATTGCGATCTCGTGTATGCGGACGAGACCGCGCGTTTCTCGTTGCCGTTCGCGACGCTCGGTTTGTGCCCGGAGGCCGCGTCGAGCTTGCTGCTGCCGCGGTTGGCCGGCCATCAGGTTGCGGCCGAGAAGCTATTGCTCGGCGAGGCGTTCGATGCGCAGGAGGCGTTCCGCATCGGTCTCGTGAATCGCGTGTTGCCGGCGGCCGAGCTCGACGAGTATGTCGCGAAACAAGTGGCGAAGCTCGTGGCGTTGCCGAGTGCGTCGTTACGTTTGACGAAGGCGTTGCTGAAGCAGGGGGGCGACGATGTCGCGGCGCGGATGAATCAGGAATTCAAGCAGTTCGGGGCGATGTTGCGCGCGCCGGAGGCGCGCGAGGCGATGACGGCGTTCTTTGAGAAGCGGAAGCCGGATTTTCGTCAGTTCGACTGAGGTGTTTTTTGTTAACACCGGCGATACGTTCGGCCAGTTCAAACTTGGGAGGACGGGGTGGGCTATCTGCTTCCGGTTGCCTACAGC
>CAUPOD010000033.1:0-11682 GCA_963512745.1 uncultured Burkholderia sp.
TTGGGGGACGCCGCCGCACGCGGCCAACAGCGCCGCGGTCAGCCCGGCTAGCGCCCATCCGGCCCACCGTCCTGTCTTCACATACCGCCGAAATTTGCTCACCGATCCGCTGGAAACAACCGCCATGCTCGAAACCGCCATAACTATCGCCGCCCTACCGTTAAAGACCCGATGATGCCGCACTCGCGCCCGCGCCGCACTTTCGGCCAGGTTCAGTGCAGCGTGCGCGGCATGTGCAGGGCGAATTCGTCGATGGGGGCCTCGAAGCGCTCGCCGTCCTCGGCCACGCAGAAATAGGCGCCGCGCATGGTGCCGACGGGCGTCGCGATCACGGCCCAGCTCGTGTATTCGAATTGCTCGCCGGGCTGCAGCAGCGGCTGATGGCCGACCACGCCGAGCCCCTTCACTTCCTGCACGCGGTCATCGCTATCCGTGATCAGCCAATGCCGCGCGATCAGCTGCGCCGCGACCTGGCCCGTGTTGCGGATCGTCAACGTATAGGCGAACGCATACTGACGGCGCTCGGGATCGGATTGCTCAGGCAGATACGCGGTCTTCACCGAGATGCTGAATTGATATTGACTCATGCGGGCCCCGCGGGTTCGTCGTTGTGCGCCGTTGCCCGGCGCGGGGCGCGCGTGGCGCCGCCTTGGTTCGGCATTCTGCTTGATGCTGCGGACGCCCGCAACCGCGAGGCGCGCCGGGCGCCGCGGCGGAAGCGGTAAAATACCGCCTTTGCCCTGCCGCGCTCAGCGTCCCTCCGCCATGACCTTTCGCATCGCTCCCAGCATTCTATCGGCCGACTTCGCCCGCCTCGGCGAAGAAGTCCGCAACGTGATCGCCGCCGGCGCCGACTGGATCCACTTCGACGTGATGGACAACCATTACGTGCCGAATCTGACGATCGGGCCGCTCGTTTGCGAAGCGATCCGTCCGCACGTGCAGGCGCCGATCGACGTGCATCTGATGGTACGCCCTGTCGATCGCCTCGTGCCCGATTTCGCGAAGGCCGGCGCGAATCTGATCACATTTCACCCGGAAGCGTCGGATCACGTCGACCGGACGCTGTGCCTGATCCGCGAGCACGGCTGCAAGGCCGGCCTCGCGTTCAATCCGGCCACGTCGCTCGATTACCTCGACTACGTGATGGACCGCGTCGACATGGTGCTGCTGATGTCGGTGAATCCGGGCTTCGGCGGGCAGTCGTTCATTCCCGAGACGCTCGTCAAGCTGCGTCAGGCGCGCGCGCGCATCGACGCCTATAAGGAACGCACGGGGCGCGAGATCCTGCTCGAAGTGGACGGCGGGGTAAAGATCGATAACATCGCGGAGATCGCCGCGGCCGGCGCCGATACGTTCGTGGCCGGCTCGGCGATCTTCGGCAAGCCCGATTACCGCAAGGTGATCGATGAGATGCGCGCGCAGCTCGCGACCGTCGAGCGCAACTGACATGAACCGCGCGCTGCCCCGCTTCGCCGCGCCGCGCCTGGACGCGGCGCTCATCGATCTCGACGGCACCATGGTCGATACGGCCGACGATTTCACCGCGGCCTTGAACGGCATGCTCGGCGCGCTCGCGCTCGCGCCGATCGCGCGCGACGAGGTGCTCGACTACGTGGGCAAGGGCTCCGAGCATCTGATCGCGAGCGTGCTCGCGCCGCGCCTGGCGCCGGACGCGGCAGCGGCCAAGCTCGACGAGGCGATGGCCTGCTATCAGGCCGAGTACGCGAAGATCAACGGACGGCATACGCGCCTCTACCCCGACGTCGAAAGCGGGCTCGCGGCGATGCGCGAGATGGGCCTCCGGCTCGCCTGCGTAACCAACAAGCCGCACCGCTTCGCGGTAGCACTGCTCGAACAATACGGGCTCGCGCGGTATTTCTCGGTCGTGCTCGGCGGCGACAGCGTGGCGCGCAAGAAGCCTGATCCGCTGCCGATGCTGACCGCGTGCGCGGCGCTCGGCGTCGAACCGGCCGCGGCCGTCGCGATCGGCGATTCGGAAAACGACGCGCTCGCGGGCCGCGCGGCGGGGACGGCGACGCTGACCGTGCCGTACGGCTACAACCATGGCATGGCTATACAAACGATCGAATCGGATGGTATAGTCGATTCGCTCTTGGCCGCCGCGCGCGCGATTGCAGCACACCGCGACGCCTGCGGCGCCTTGACCGAAACGCCATGACCGGCGCCCTTCGCACCATTTTCTTCCATCGCATGTTTCTGAATAAAAAACGGAGTCTGAGCAGCATCGACCGGGGAGCCTGGCCCTGGCGTCGCTTGCCATGCCAAGCTCGTTGAGCCGCGCCGAAGCGCGTCTTCGGCCTCCGCCCGTTTTTTATTCCGCCGCGCACTGCGCGCAGCTCACCGCTCAGGCATAGGGCCCGAGGGGAGCCCGCAGGCGCCGCATGTCCCGACAGGACCGAAACATGACCGAACTCGAATTCCAATCGCTGGCCAACCAAGGCTATAACCGCATTCCGATGATCGCCGAGGCACTGGCCGATCTCGAAACCCCGCTGTCGCTGTACCTGAAGCTGGCCCAGACCGAGCGCGGCGGCGCCAACTCGTTCCTGCTCGAATCGGTGGTGGGCGGCGAGCGCTTCGGCCGCTATTCGTTCATCGGCCTGCCCGCGCGCACGCTGATCCGCACCACGAACGGCGTGACGGAAGTGGTACGGGACGGCAAGGTCACCGAAACGCACGAAGGCGACCCGCTCGCATTCATCGAACAGTTCCAGAATCGTTTCAAGGTGGCGCAGCGCGCGGGCTTGCCGCGCTTCTGCGGCGGCCTGGCCGGCTATTTCGGCTACGACGCCGTGCGCTACATCGAGAAGAAACTCGCGCATAGCGCGCCGAAGGACACGCTCGGCCTGCCCGACATCCAGCTGCTGCTGACCGAAGAACTGGCCGTGATCGACAACCTGGCCGGCAAGCTCTATCTGATCGTCTATGCCGATCCGGCCCAGCCCGAGGCTTACTCGAAGGCGCGCCAGCGGCTGCGCGAACTGAAGCAGCGGCTGCGCACGACGGTGCAGCCGCCCGTGACGTCGCCGAGCGTGCGCACCGAGATCTACCGCGAATTCGCGAAGGACGATTATCTGGCCGCCGTGCGCCAGGCCAAGGAATACATCGCGGCCGGCGAACTCATGCAGATTCAGGTCGGTCAGCGCCTGATCAAGCCGTACCGCGACAATCCGCTGTCGCTGTACCGCGCGCTGCGCTCGCTGAATCCGTCGCCGTACATGTATTACTACAACTTCGGCGATTTCCAGGTGGTCGGCGCATCGCCCGAAATCCTCGTGCGCCAGGAAGCGCGCGGCGACGAACAGATCGTCACGATCCGCCCGCTCGCGGGCACGCGTCCGCGCGGCAACACGCCGGAACGCGACGCGGCGCTCGCGACCGAACTGCTCAACGACCCGAAGGAGATCGCCGAGCACGTAATGCTGATCGACCTCGCGCGCAACGACGTGGGCCGCATCGCCGAGATCGGCTCGGTGCACGTGACCGACCAGATGGTCATCGAAAAGTATTCGCACGTGCAGCACATCGTGAGTTCGGTCGAAGGCCGGCTCAAGCCCGGCATGACCAATTACGACGTGCTGCGCGCGACGTTCCCGGCCGGCACGCTGTCGGGCGCGCCGAAGGTGCGCGCGATGGAGCTGATCGACGAGCTCGAACCCGTCAAGCGCGGGCTGTACGGCGGCGCGGTCGGCTACCTGTCGTTTTCGGGCGAGATGGACCTGGCGATCGCGATTCGCACCGGCCTGATCCATGCCGGCAACCTCTACGTGCAGGCCGCAGCCGGCGTGGTGGCCGACTCGGTGCCCGAATCGGAATGGCTCGAAACCGAGAACAAGGCGCGTGCCGTGCTGCGCGCGGCCGAACAGGTGCAGGACGGACTCGACAGCGAGTTCTAAGAAGCCGCGCCGGGCCCGCGCGGTTCGCGGTTCGCGCCGCTCAAGCGCGTCACAACGCGCGCGCCGGTACGCACTGCCCCCTATAGCGTAGCGGGCTCGAACCGCGTTTTTCGATACGCTAATATCTCCGGATCGGCCGCCCTATGATTCGATTCCGGAGACCCGTTTGACCACCCGCCAAGGCATCGACTGGACCCGCGCGCAAGCGCTGCTCGCGCGCGAACGCGCGGCATTCGCGAACGCGCACCCGCACTCGCAAGCGCTCTCGCAACGCGCCGCGCAGCATCTGCTGTTCGGCGTGCCGCTGCACTGGATGAACGACTGGTCCACGCCGTTTTCGCTATACGTCGAAGCGGCGCACGGCGCGCATTTCACCGATGCGGACGGCCACCGCTACGCGGATTTCTGCCTTGGCGACACGGGCGCGATGTTCGGCCATTCTCCGGAACCCGTCGCGCATGCGATCGCCGAACAGGCGCGGCGCGGGCTCACCACGATGCTGCCGAGCGCGGACGCAGCGTGGATCGGCGCAGAACTCGCGCGCCGCTTCGGGCTTCCCTATTGGCAGTTCGCGATGAGCGCGAGCGACGCGAACCGCTTCGCGCTGCGCTGGGCGCGCGCGGCCACGGGGCGCAAGCAGATCCTGATCTTCAACGGCTGCTATCACGGCACGGTCGACGACGTATTCGTCGATCTCGCGGACGGGCGCCCCGTGCAGCGCGACAGCCTGATCGGCCAAGTGCACGACCTGCTCGCCTATACGCGCGTGGTCGAATTCAACGATCTCGCCGCGCTCGAGGCGGCGCTCAAGGACGAGCAGGTTGCGTGCGTGCTGGCCGAACCCGCGCTGACCAACATCGGCATGGTGCTGCCCGAACCGGGCTACTGGGAACAAGCGCAGGCGCTGATGCGCCGCTACGGCACGCTGCTCGCGATCGACGAAACGCATACGATCAGCTGCGGCCCCGGCGGCTATACGCGCGCGCACGGACTGCAGCCGGATCTGTTCGTGCTCGGCAAGCCGGTCGGCGGCGGCGTGCCGTGCGCGGTATACGGCTTCAGCGCCGAACTCGCGGAACGCGCGCAACGCGCCAAGCGCGAAGCGCCGCCGGGGCACTCGGGCATCGGCACGACGCTGACCGCGAACGCGCTGGCGCTGGCCGCGATCCGCGCGACGCTCGGCGAAGTCATGACCGATGCGGCCTATGCGCATATGTTCGAGGTGGCCGAGCGCATCGCCGCCGGCCTCGAACGCGCGATCGCCGAGCACGGGCTGCCGTGGTGCGTGACGCGTCTCGGCGCGCGCACCGAGTTTCAATTCTCGCCGCAGCCGCCGCGCAACGGCACCGAGGCCGACCGCAGGCTCGATCCCGAACTCGAGCAGATCCTGCATCTGTATCTGCTCAATCGCGGCATCCTGATCACGCCGTTCCACAACATGATTCTCGCGTGTCCGCAGACGTCCGCGGAAGACGCCGAGCGCCTGGTCGCCCACTTCGCGGCGTGCCTCGACGAATTGGTCTGAGGTGGGCCGCCGCGGGCCAACTGGCTGCGCGGCGTGATAATCTCTGACGCCGACGCGCCGTCCGGGCGAGGATCGCTCACGCTGCCTCGTTCAGACGGCCCCGCCGACCTATCAAGCCATAAACGCCATGCCCCGAGACCCGCAGCTCACGCTCAACGCACGCCAACAACAACTGCTCGATTGGGTGCGCCGCGAAGGGTTCGTGACGGTGGAGCAACTGGCCAGCCACTTCGACGTCACACCGCAGACCATCCGCCGCGACATCAACTGGCTCGCCGAGCAAAACCTGCTGCGCCGCTATCACGGCGGCGCGAGCCTGCCGACGAGCGCGGAGAACGTCTCCTACAGCGCGCGCCAGCAGATGTTCCACGACGAGAAGCGCCGCATCGCCGAACTCGTCGCGGCGCACGTGCCCGATCAGGCTTCGCTGTTCATCAATCTCGGCACGACCACCGAGGAAGTCGCGCGCGCGCTCAGGCATCATCACGGCCTGCGCGTGATCACGAACAACCTGAACGTCGCGGCGCTGATGAGCGGCTATCCGGAATGCGAGGTGCTGATCACGGGCGGCTTCGTGCGGCCGTGGGACAAGGGCATCGTCGGCGAGATGACGATCGACTTCGTGCGTCAGTTCAAGGTCGATTACGCGATCGTCGGCACCTCGTCGATCGAAACCGACGGCACGCTGCGCGATTTCGATCCGCGCGAGGTGCGCGTGGCCGAAACCATCATGCAGCACGCGCGCACCGTGTATCTGGTCACCGACCACTCCAAGTTCGGCCGCCCCGCGCTGGCCCGCCAGGGCCATTTGAACCAGGTCGACGCACTGTTCACCGATCAGCCGCTGCCGCCCGAAATGGCCGAAACGGTCGCGGCGGCCGGCACGCAGGTCTATATCGCTGACTGAATAGGGGCGCCCGGCGTAGGGACGCCCGGCGTAGGGGCGTCCCCGCCCTTTTTTCGTCCTTCCATACGAAGTTCGATTCCGAACGAACGCCGGTTCGTTACACGGGCCATTACGCGTTAACACCGATAAATCCGATCTTTACGTGTTCGTTTTTGTTCTCTATTATTCTCAAACGAATATTTCATGTTCGTTTGAACTCATCAATGGAAACGAAAATTGACTGAACCGGCTTGCTATGACCTGCTCGTCGTCGGCGGCGGCATCAACGGCGCGGGCATCGCGCGCGACGCGGCGGGGCGCGGCTTGTCGGTCTTGCTATGCGAGCAGGACGACCTCGCGTCGCATACGTCGTCGGCCAGCACCAAGCTAATTCACGGCGGCTTGCGCTATCTCGAGTACAAGGAATTCGGGCTCGTGCGCAAGGCGCTGCAGGAGCGCGAGACCTTGCTGCGCGCGGCGCCGCACATCATGCGGCCGCTGCGCTTCGTGATGCCGCACATGCCGAACCTGCGTCCCGCGTGGCTGATCCGCGTCGGGCTGTTTCTCTACGATCATCTGGCACGGCGCGAATTGCTGCCCGGCTCGCGCGGCATCGACATGCGCCGTCACGCGGCCGGCGCGCCGCTCGTCGATTCGATCAAGCGCGGCTTCGTCTATTCGGACGGCTGGGTCGACGATGCACGCCTCGTGGTGCTGAACGCGCTCGATGCGCGCGAGCGCGGCGCGGAGATTCTCACGCGCACGAAGCTCGTAGCCGCCGAGCGCAGCGGCGATCTCTGGGTCGCACAGCTGCAACGCGCCGACGGCTCGATCCGCACCGTGCGTGCGCGCGCCATCGCGAACGCGGCGGGCCCGTGGGTCGGCTCGGTGCTGCATGGCGCGCTCGGGCGCGGCGCGCAGCACAACGTGCGGCTCGTCAAGGGTAGCCATATCGTCACGCGCCGCCTGTTCGAGCACGATCACGCGTATATCTTCCAGAATCCGGACAAGCGCATCATCTTCGCGATTCCGTACGAGCACGATTTCACGCTGATCGGCACGACCGACCTCGAATACACGGGCAACCCGGCCGAGGTCGCGATCGACGGCGACGAGACGCAGTACCTGTGCGATTCGATCAACCGCTACTTCCGCCGGAAAATCACGCCCGCCGACGTGCGCTGGACGTTCTCGGGCGTGCGCCCGCTGCTCGACGACGAGCACGCGAGCAACGCGTCGGCCGTGACGCGCGACTATCGCCTCGAACTCGACGATCACGCAGGCGCCCCGCTGCTGTCCGTGTTCGGCGGCAAGATCACGACGTTCCGCAAGCTGGCCGAGGAAGCGGGCGGCATGCTCGCGCACGCGCTCGGCAAGCAGGCCCTCCCATGGACCGCGGGCGTGCCGCTGCCGGGCGGCGACATGCCCGACGCGAACTTCGAAGCCTTCGCCGCGCAGTTCGCGCGCCGCTATCCGTGGCTGCCGGCCGCCCTCGCGCGCCGTTATGCGCATGCCTACGGGACGCGCGCCGCTCGCGTAGTCGGCGACGCGCATGCGCTGGCCGATCTCGGCGACGAAATCGCGCCGGGCATCCACGCAGCGGAACTGCGCTATCTGCGCGATGCCGAATGGGCAACCTGCGCGGACGACGTGCTGTGGCGCCGCTCCAAGCTCGGGCTGCACGTGCCGCCGCACTCGCTCGCGGCGGTCACGCATGCGCTCGACGCGTGGTTCGCCGCGGCGCATGCGCCGGACGACGGCACGCCGAATGCGCGCACGGCAGGTGCGGCTACGGCGCACGCAACCGCGCCGGCCGTGGCTGCATCGGGAGCAGTCAATCAAACGCGGGCGGCCAACGATGCGGCGGGCCCGGCAACGAACCAAGCACCCGGCCGCGCGGCGGGCCATGCGCCGGGCCTGCCCGGCCTGCCGGGCATCTAGACCGATCCGTTTCGAGCGGTACCCTCGCCCCGCTCGTCCGGCGCGAGTTCATAACTACATAGCCATATAAAAAGGATGGAGATTCGAGACATGCAAGAACAGTACATACTCGCCCTCGATCAGGGCACCACGAGTTCGCGCGCGATGCTGTTCGATCGCCAGGGCAACATCGTTTCGCTCGCGCAGAAGGAATTCGAGCAGATCTACCCGCACCCGGGCTGGGTCGAACACGATCCGCAGGCGATCTGGGCGACGCAGGCGGGCGTCGCGGCCGAAGCGGTCACGCATGCGGGCCTGAACGGCACGTCGATCGCTGCGATCGGCATCACGAACCAGCGCGAGACGACGATCGTCTGGGACCGCGAAACGGGCCAGCCCGTCTACAACGCGATCGTATGGCAGGACCGCCGCACGGCCGACTTCTGCGACGACCTGAAGGCGCGCGGTCTCGAAGCGAAGGTACGCGCGAAGACGGGCCTGCCGATCGACGCGTACTTCTCCGCCACCAAGATCCGCTGGATCCTCGACAACGTGCCCGGCGCGCGCGAGAAGGCAAACGCGGGCAAGCTCGCGTTCGGCACGGTGGACAGCTGGCTCGTCTGGAACTTCACGAAACACGAACTGCACGTGACGGACGTGTCGAACGCATCGCGCACGATGCTCTTCAACATCCATACGCTGCAGTGGGACGACGAACTGCTCGAGCTGCTCGGCATTCCGCGCAGCATGCTGCCCGAGGTGAAGGCTTCGTCGGAGATCTACGGCTATACCAAGACCACGGTGTTCGCATCGAAGATTCCGCTCGCGGGCATCGCCGGCGATCAGCAGGCCGCGCTGTTCGGGCAGATGTGCACGACGCCGGGCATGGTCAAGAACACCTACGGCACGGGCTGCTTCCTCGTCATGAACACGGGATCGGCGCCGATCGAATCGAAGAACAACCTGATCACGACGATCGCTTGGCAGATCGGCGGCCAGGTGCAATACGCGCTCGAAGGCAGCATCTTCATCGCGGGCGCGGTCGTGCAATGGCTGCGCGACGGGCTCGGCACGATCAAGAGCGCATCCGAAATCGAAGGACTCGCGCGCAGCGTCGAGCACTCGGACGGCGTGTATCTGGTGCCTGCGTTCGCGGGGCTCGGCGCGCCGCATTGGAATGCGCACGCGCGCGGTTCGCTGTTCGGCGTGACGCGCGGCACGACCTCGGCGCACCTTGCGCGCGCGGCGCTCGATTCGATCGCGTATCAGTCGCTCGACGTGCTTGCGGCGATGGAGGCCGACTCGGGCATCAGCATCGGCGAGCTGCGCGTCGACGGCGGTGCGAGCGCCAACGATCTGCTCATGCAGTTCCAGGCGGACCTGCTCGGCGTGGATACCGTGCGCCCGCGCATCACCGAAACCACGGCGCTCGGCGCGGCCTATCTGGCCGGTCTCGCGATCGGCTATTGGACCAGCATGGAAGAGCTGCGCAGCCAGTGGCAACTCGACAAGCGCTTCTCGCCGTTGCTGCCGAAGGAGCAGGTGGAACAGCGCATGGCGGGCTGGCAGCGCGCGGTGCGCGCCGCGAAGGCCTGGGCCGACGACGGTCGTTAAAGTACACCGCAGCGTCCGGCGCCCCGCGCCGCTCCCGTTCGACGTCATGCAGCGAGGCCACCCGGAGAGCGGCCGCGCAGGCAGTCTGCATGCGCCGGCATCCACGCATAAGAAAGAATACGAGGCAAACATGTCACCCTACATTGCTGAATTCATCGGCACCGCCCTGCTCGTGCTGCTAGGCAACGGCGCCGTCGCCAACGTGCTGCTCGCCAAGACCAAAGGCAAAGGCGCGGATCTGATCGTGATCGTGATGGGCTGGGCGATGGCCGTGTTCGTCGCGGTCTACGTGACCGCGTCGTTCAGCGGCGCGCACCTGAACCCGATCGTCACGCTGAGCCTCGCGCTCGCGGGCAAGTTCGCGTGGTCGAAGGTCGGCGGCTACATCGCCGCGCAGATGCTCGGCGGCATGGCGGGCGCGGCGCTGGTCTGGCTCGCGTACCGTCAGCATTTCGCGAAAGAGACCGATGCCGATCTGAAGCTCGCGGTGTTCTGCACGGCGCCGGCGATCCGCTGCACGCGCCACAACGTGCTGACCGAAGCGATCTGCACCTTCGTGCTGATCCTCGGCGTGCTGTATCTCGCGTCGCCGCAAGTCGGGCTCGGCGCGCTCGACGCGCTGCCCGTCGGCCTGCTCGTGCTCGGCATCGGCATTTCGCTCGGCGGTCCCACCGGTTATGCGATGAGCCCCGCGCGCGATCTGTCGCCGCGCATCATGCATGCGCTGCTGCCGATCCAGGGCAAGCGCGACAGCGACTGGCGCTATGCGTGGATTCCGGTCGTCGGGCCGCTGCTCGGCGGCGTCGCGGCGACGGGGTTGTATCTGGCGCTGCATGCGCATTGACGGCGCGGATCGCGGCGGCGGATTTGCCGCGATCCTAGAGAGGCTTCGACCGCATGAAAAACGCCCGGCGTGCGCGCGCCGGGCGTTTCGCTTTCCGGGCGGCCCGCATGACCGCTCTCCGCGCGCCGCTTCTCCGGCAATTTGCGCTGCGCGCCTGTTTACGGCCCGGCGAGTGCTGCTACAATTGCCCCATCATGCGATTCACCCGCTATCCCTCCTGTCTGATCTTCTACGGTTGGCGTTGACTGCCACGTATCCGCACGTGCGCACCCGGCGCACCCAACAGCCCGTCGCCGTTCCCAGCGCGCAGCAGGCCGCTTGAAGCGGAAGCGCGCGCCACGACGGCGCGGCAGCCCGGGACACCCTCGGCCACCTATAGAATATCCTTATAAATCATAAGGCTAGGAGCAAGATATGCTGCTCATGATCGACAACTACGATTCGTTCACCTACAACCTGGTCCAGTATTTCGGCGAGCTCGGCGAAGACGTGCGCACGTACCGCAACGACGAGATCGCGCTGGCCGACATCGAGCGCCTGAATCCGGCCGCGATCTGCCTGTCGCCGGGGCCGAGCGACCCGCAGCACGCGGGCATCACGCTCGAGGTGCTGCGCGAGTTCGCGGGCAAGCGCCCGATTCTCGGCGTGTGCCTCGGCCACCAGGCGATCGGCGAGGCGTTCGGCGGCCGCGTCGTGCGCGCCAAGAGCATCATGCACGGCAAGGTGAGCCGCATCGAAACTGACGGCCGCGGCGTGTTCGCGGATCTGCCCAAGCACTTCGACGTCACGCGCTACCACTCGCTCGCTATCGAGCGCGAATCGCTGCCCGAATGCCTCGAAGTGTCGGCTTGGACCGACGACGGCGAGATCATGGGCGTGCGCCACAAGACGCTGGCCGTCGAGGGTGTGCATTTCCACCCCGAATCGATCCTCTCCGAGCACGGCCACGCGCTGCTCGAGAACTTCCTCAAGC
>CAUPOD010000034.1:0-11633 GCA_963512745.1 uncultured Burkholderia sp.
GCCGACCACCTCGCGGCGGCCGCCCACGCTTCCGCGCTCGCGCAACGCGCGCGCGAGCGAGCCGCCGATCAGGCCGACGCCGCAAATCACTAATTTATCGAACGCAAACTCAGACACGAAACACTCGGCTTAAACGAATGGCAATGAAGGCAAGAGCGTGCGCAATGGACAGCGGCTCAAGCGGGCGGCACGGCATCAGCGCGCGCGCGGATACGAGCCGAGGATCTTGAGCAGCGCGGCCTATTGCTCGAGCTCGGCCAGCACGGCCGCGACCGGCGCATCGCCGCGATGCCCTTCGATGTCGATGTAGAAGTAGTACTCCCAGGTCCCGGCGCGCGCGGGGCGCGACTCGAAACGCGTCATCGACACGCCGTGGCGCGCGAGCGGTTCGAGCAGCTTGAACACAGCGCCCGGCTCGTTCTTGACCGATACCACGAGCGAGGTCTTGTCGTACCCGCTCGCGCCAGTTTGATCCTTGCCGACCACGACGAAGCGCGTGCGGTTGTGCGGATCGTCCTGGATCAGCGAATAGGCGATCTGCAGGCCCCATTGAATCGCGGCGCGCTCGCTCGCGATCGCCGCGATGCTCGGATCTTCCGCCGCGAGACGCGCGGCCTCGGCATTGCTCTGCACGGCCTGGCGTTCGAGCTGCGGCGCGTGCGCGGCGAGCCATTGCTGGCACTGCGCGAGCGCCTGCGCGTGCGCGCACACGCGCTTGACGCCGTCGAGCGTACCGCTTTGCGTGAGCAGGTTGTGATGGATCGGCAGCGACAGCTCGCCGCCGATCTGCAGTCGCATGTCACGCAGCAGATCGAGCGTGCGCGACACCGCGCCCTCCGACGAGTTCTCGATCGGCACGATGCCGAACGTAGCCGCGCCGGCCTCGACGCAGCGGAACACCTCGTCGATCGACGGGCACGGCAGCCCCTCGACGCTGTGCCCGAAGTAATCGAACATCGCCTGTTCGCTATAGGTGCCCGACGGCCCCAGATAAGCGACGTGCTGAACGGCTTCGAGCGCGCGGCTCGCGGCCATGATCTCGCGCCATATCGAATCGATGTGCTGATCGGCGAGCGGCCCAGCGCTCAAGCCCTGCAGCCGTGCGATCACCTGCTGTTCGCGCTCGGGGCGGAACACGGGCGCGTTGAAATGCTTCTTGACTTCCCCGACCTCGAGCGCCACCGCCGCGCGCTGATTGAGCAACTCGATCAGTTGCGCGTCGATCGCGTCGATGCGAGCCCGCAAAGGTTTGAGGCGGGTATTGAGTTCGTCGTCCATGCGTCCTGACTTGCTGAAGATTGGCTGCCGCCGGGGCTAGCCGCTATGGCGCTGCTGCCCGCCGCTACGACCTGCCGCCACGGCGCGCCGTCACGCTTGCTGCCGCTCGAAATCCGTCATGTAATCGACGAGCGCCTGCACGCCCTCGAGCGGCACCGCGTTGTAGATCGAAGCTCGCATGCCGCCGACGGACTTGTGGCCCTTCAACTGCACGAGCCCGCGCGCCTTCGCGCCGGCCAGGAAATCTTCGTTGCGCGTTTCGTCGGCAAGAAAGAATGGCACGTTCATGCGCGAGCGCGCCGAACGTTCGACCTTGTTCGTATAGAAGCCGCTCGCGTCGATCGTGTCGTAGAGCAGCTTCGCCTTTTCGATGTTGCGGGCCTCGATCGCGGGCAAGCCGCCCTGCGCCTTGAGCCACTTGAACACGAGCCCCGCGATGTAGATCGCGTAGGTGGGCGGCGTGTTGTACAGCGAATTGTTGGCCGCGACCGTGCGCCACTCGAATGCCGAGGGGCAGATGGGCAGCGCGCGTTCGAGCAGATCCTCGCGCGCGATCACTACGGTCACGCCGGCCATGCCGATGTTCTTCTGCGCGCCGCCGAACAGCACGCCGTACTTGGCGATGTCGAACGGACGCGACAGGATATGCGACGACACGTCCGCGACGAGCGGGATCTCGCCGAGATCGGGGATCTCGAACGTCTCGACGCCGTCGATGGTCTCGTTCGTGCACAGATGCACGTAGGCCGGATCGTCGGACAACTGCCACTCCGAACGCGCCGGCGCGCGCGTGAAGCCCGCGGCGGTCCGGCCGCTCGCGGCCAGATGCGGCGTGCCGTACTTGGCCGCCTCCTTGAACGACTTCTGCGACCACGCACCCGTGATCACGAAATCGGCGGTCTTGCGCGTGCCGAGCAGGTTCATCGGCACGATCGCGTTCTCGGCGAGCCCGCCGCCCTGCAGGAACAGGATGCGGTAGTTGTCCGGCACGGCCAGCAACTCGCGCAGATCGGCGAGCGCGGCCTCGTGGATCGACATGTACTCGCGGCCGCGATGGCTCATCTCCATCACGATCATGCCGCTGCCGTGCCAATCGAGCATTTCGTCGGCGGCCTGGCTCAGCACTTCCTCGGGCAATGCCGCCGGACCGGCGGAGAAATTAAACACGCGCATGAAAGATCTCTTAAAGAGCGCGGCCGGCGCGGCACACCGCAGACCGCCGAGGCACCGCGCAAAAACAAATGACCGCTTGCGCTCGCGCGCAAACGGTCATTATCGCACTGTCGCCGCCTGTCGCCAAACGCCGGGGCCGATGGCCCCCGACGCTCGCGGCGCGCGGCGTGCCGAAGGCTTACGGCTTGACCGAAGCGACTTCCTTGTCGGCTTGGTCGCGCGTGGCCTTGATCGCTTGCGGCATGTACTTCTGCATCAGACCGTTGACCACGTCGCGGCCCACTTGGTCCTGAACCTGGATGAACTTGCGACCCGTCGGGCTCTTGTAGAACGACGTCAGATCACGGATTTCCTGGGTGCTGTAGTACTTGCCGTACGCTTCGTACTGAGCCTTCATCGCGTCCGACTGGAATTGCTGGGTCGCGAAGACCTTACCCGCGTTGTCGACCAGCTTCGGCACGGCGTTTTGCTGCAGCGACGGCACGGCCGCTTGCTTCTGCGCGTCCGACAGCGTCTTGTTTTCCGAGAGCGCGTCCGACAGGATCGCCGGCACGAGTTGCTTCGATTGCATTTGAGCGCTGTTGGCGATCGCGCCGACCAGCTTGGTTGCATCGATCGTGTCGAGCAGGTCCTTGATGGCGGCGCGCTTGTCGGCGTCGATCGGCGCCGCGGCGGTGGTCGCAGCGGCCGGCGCTTGATTCGACAACGCTTGAGCCATCGCGAAGGTCGGCACCATTGCCGCCAGCAGAACCAGTTGCTTGAATTGCTTTTGCATCGTCACACCCTCTTTGAAATATGCAAAGTTAGTTTTGATGTACCGCATATCGACATGCCGCGCCGCTACCGCCCGCGCGGCACCTCCCTCGGTTTAACCGAACCTGCCTCAAACCGCGCCGTCATCCTCCTGGGAGTCGGCGTCGGCAACCGCATCGGTTTCCGTATCGGCCGCCGCGTCCGCTTCAGCGTCGGCGTCGGTCTCGGCGATCTGCTGCAGGCCGGAGAGCTTGGTGCCCTCATCAAGGCTGATGAGTGTAACACCTTGCGTGGCCCGGCCCATTTCGCGAATCTCGGCCACGCGCGTGCGGATCAGCACGCCCGAGGTCGTGATCAGCATGATCTGGTCGTCCGTATCGACGAGCGTGGCGGCCACGACGCGGCCGTTGCGCTCCGAGGTCTGGATCGCGATCATGCCCTTCGTGCCGCGCCCGTGACGCGTGTACTCGACGATCGGCGTGCGCTTGCCGAAACCGTTCTCGGTCGCGGTCAGCACCGACTGGCCCTCGTTGCCGGCCACCAGCATGGCGATCACCTGCTGGCCCTCCTCGAGCTGCATGCCGCGCACGCCGCGCGCCTCGCGGCCCATCGGACGCACGTCGTTCTCGTCGAAGCGCACGGCCTTGCCCGCGTCGGAGAACAACATCACGTCGTGTTCGCCGTCGGTAATCGACGCGCCGATCAGGAAATCGCCCTCGTCGAGGCCGACCGCGATGATGCCGCGCTTCATCGGACGGCTGAACGCCTCGAGCGGTGTCTTCTTGACGGTGCCGAGCGAGGTGCCGAGGAACACGTACTTGTCGGCCGAGAACTCCTTGACCGGCAGCACCACGTTGATCTTCTCGCCTTCCTGCAGCGGGAACATGTTGACGATCGGACGGCCGCGCGAGTTGCGCGAACCCTGCGGCACTTCATAGACCTTGAGCCAATACACGCGGCCGCGGTTCGAGAAGCACAGGATGAAATCGTGCGTGTTCGCGACGAACAGCGTCTCGATCCAGTCGTCGTCCTTCATCTGCGTGGCCTGCTTGCCGCGGCCGCCGCGCTTTTGCGCGCGATATTCGGACAGCGGCTGCGACTTCACGTAACCCGAATGCGACATCGTCACGACCATGTCCTGCGGCGTGATCAAGTCCTCGGTCTGCAGTTCGGTCGCGTTCAGCTCGATCTTCGAGCGGCGCGCGTCGCCGAATTCGCTCTTGAGCGCGGCGAGATCGTCGCGGATCATCGCCGTGATGCGTTCGGGGCGCGCAAGGATGTCGAGCAGATCGGCGATCTGCGCCATCACATCGCGGTACTCGCCGATGATCTTGTCCTGCTCGAGGCCCGTCAGGCGCTGCAGGCGCATCTGCAGAATTTCCTGCGCCTGCGTGTCCGACAGCTTGTAGAGGCCGTCGGGCTGCATGCCGAACGCCGGGGTCAGGCTCTCGGGACGGAACGCGCCCCGGCCGCCCGCCGATGCGTTGTCGGTCTCGGCACGCGTGAGCATCTCGCGCACGAGCGACGAATCCCACGCGCGCGCCATCAGTTCCTGCTTGGCGATCGGCGGCGTCGGCGCCGCGCGGATCAGTTCGATGAATTCGTCGATGTTGGCCAGCGCGACGGCCAGGCCCTCGAGCACGTGGCCGCGTTCCCGCGCCTTGCGCAGTTCATAGACGGTGCGCCGCGTCAGCACCTCGCGCCGGTGCGACAGGAAGCACTGCAGGATTTCCTTGAGGTTCAGCAGCTTCGGCTGGTTATCGACCAGCGCGACGAGGTTCATGCCGAACGTGTCTTGCAGCTGCGTGGTCTTGTACAGATTGTTCAGGACCACTTCGGGCACTTCGCCGCGCTTGAGTTCGATCACGACGCGCATGCCGCTCTTGTCGGACTCGTCGCGGATGTCGGAGATTCCCTCGAGCTTCTTCTCGTTGACGAGTTCGGCGATGCGTTCGAGCAGCGAGCGCTTGTTGACCTGATACGGCAGCTCATCGACGATGATCGCCATGCGCTGGCCGCGGTCGATCTCCTCGAAGTGGGTTGCCGCGCGCATGATCACGCGGCCGCGGCCGGTGCGGTAGCCGTCGCGCACGCCCGCCACGCCATAGATGATGCCGGCCGTCGGGAAATCCGGGCCGGGCACGATCTCGATCAGCTCGTCGATGGTCGCTTCGGGGCAGTTCAGCAGATGCGTGCAAGCGTCGACGATTTCGCCGAGGTTGTGCGGCGGCACGTTGGTCGCCATGCCGACCGCGATGCCCGACGAACCGTTGATCAGCAGATTCGGAATGCGCGCGGGCAGAATCAGCGGCTGCATTTCGCTGCCGTCGTAGTTCGGCCCGAAGTCGACGGTTTCCTTGTCGATATCGACGAGCAGTTCCTGCCCGATCTTCGACATGCGGATTTCGGTATAACGCATCGCGGCGGCGTTGTCGCCGTCCACCGAACCGAAATTGCCCTGCCCGTCGACCAGCATGTAGCGCAACGAGAAATCCTGCGCCATACGGACGATCGTGTCGTACACCGAGGTGTCGCCGTGCGGGTGGTATTTACCGATCACGTCACCGACGATACGCGCCGATTTCTTGTACGGGCGATTCCAGTCGTTGTGGAGTTCATGCATCGCGAACAGTACGCGGCGGTGCACGGGCTTCAGGCCATCACGAACATCCGGGAGGGCGCGCCCGACGATCACGCTCATCGCGTAATCGAGATACGACTTGCGCATCTCCTCCTCTAGGGAGGTGGGCAGGGTCTCTTTGGCGAATTGATCCATGTATTCGTATCTTTTGCGGATGCGCACAAGGGAACCGTTGCGCGCATGCGCACCGTTATCCAGCGCGCATCATGCAATTCTAACATGCGCGCTCTAGCGCCCCTAACCGGACCCTACGCCCCTCTATATATAGAGGGGCAACGCATGGTGAACCGCACGCCGCCGGCCCGCTCTTTTCATTATCTATACGAATCGTAACGACGCGAGCACGCCGGCCGGTTTCCTCGTATGATTGAGCGCCCCGCGTTTCCGTGCGTCATGCGGTCTCGAATATGACAAAACGTCACATTCGTGCTTGACAATTACGAAAAACGTCTTTCACCCCATGTTGCACGAGAGCCACATTCGAAACGGCCGTGTTGGGGTGGGAAGTATTTTTTTTCGAGACACGGGAACTATATGGCAGAATGCCGAAGCACTGAGTGAAGTTAGACATTGCTCGAAGTCTAGTCAGGGTGTTGCGTCACGAATTTTGTATTGCACCAATGTTATACTTCGAGCAATGTATGACTTGTCATCGTCATCAGGCTCGCAGTAAACCTGCGGTAAACTCAATTCCGAGAGGAGAAATATGAATAAACTGTCCAAGCTCGCGTTCATTGCAGCTACCGCGGTGATGGCTGCATCCGCTTCGGCACAATCGGTGCCGGCTTCGCGTCAAGCAGTTGACGACAACTGGGTCAACGGCACGGGCGAATGGGTGTGGATGAACGGCACCAACGAACTGTGCTGGCGTGATGCGTTCTGGACGCCGGCCACCGCCAACGCAAAGTGCGATGGCGCGCTGGTCGCACAAGCTCCGGCACCGGCTCCGGTCGCACCGGCAGCTCCGGTCATCACGAGCCAGAAGATCACGTACCAAGCCGACGCCCTGTTCGATTTCGACAAGGCTACGCTGAAGCCGCTGGGCAAGCAAAAGCTGGACGACCTGGCATCGAAGATCCAGGGCATGAACCTCGAAGTCGTGGTTGCCACGGGCTACACGGACCGTATCGGTTCGGACGCTTACAACAACCGTCTGTCGCTGCGCCGCGCGCAAGCTGTGAAGGCTTACCTGGTCAGCAAGGGCATCGACTCGAGCCGCGTGTACACGGAAGGCAAGGGCAAGAAGAATCCGGTCACGACGGGCTGCAACCAGAAGAACCGCAAGGCTCTGATCTCGTGCCTGGCACCGGATCGCCGCGTGGAAGTCGAAGTGGTTGGCACGCAGCAAGTGCAAGTTCAGCCGCAACAGTAAGGACCAGCCGGCGCGCTACGGCGCGCCGCGGTTCCCAAAACCCCGCCTCGGCGGGGTTTTTTTATGGCGAGGCGCCCTGCCGCTGGCGGCTCGCACCTGGCGCTTATATACTCCAAGCCACCGATCAGTCGTCCGCTTATCTCCCCTACTTCCACGCACATGACCAACGCCGATCCGCACGAACTCCAGAAATTCAGCGATCTCGCCTACAAATGGTGGGATCCGGAAGCCGAATTCAAACCTTTGCATGAAATCAATCCCGTGCGTCTCGGCTGGATCGACGAGCATGCGAAGCTGGCCGGCAAGCGCGTGCTCGACGTCGGCTGCGGCGGCGGCATCCTGTCCGAATCGATGGCGAAGCTCGGCGCGAACGTCAAAGGCATCGACCTGTCCTCGCAGGCGCTCGGCGTGGCCGACCTGCACAGCCTCGAAAGCGGCGTCGCGGTCGCTTACGAAGAGATCGCCGTCGAAGCGCTCGCGGAGCGCGAACCCGGCAGCTACGACGTCGTGACCTGCATGGAGATGCTCGAACACGTGCCGTCGCCGGCATCGGTCGTGGCCGCGTGCGCGAAGCTCGTCAAACCGGGCGGCTGGGTGTTCTTCTCGACGCTGAACCGCAATCTGAAGGCGTATCTGTTCGCCGTGATCGGCGCCGAATACGTCGCGCAGCTGCTGCCCAAGGGCACGCACGACTACGAGCGCTTCATCAAGCCGTCCGAACTCGCGCGCTTCATCCGCGCGACGGATCTGAATCTCGAAGAGATGTCCGGCATCGTCTATCACCCGATCGGCCGCTATTTCGCGCTGTCGAACGATACCGACATCAACTACATGATCGCCTGCCGCCGCGCGGGCTGAGCCGTTTCGCCCATGAGCACTTCCACGCCCTACGTGACGGCGGCCCACGCCGCGCCGCGCCTCGACGCCTGCACCGCCGTGCTGTTCGATCTCGACGGCACGCTCGCCGACACCGCGCCCGATCTCGCGGCCGCCGTGATCAAGATGCAGGTCGCGCGCGGCCTAACGCCGACGCCATACGAAACGCTGCGTCCGGTCGCCTCGGCCGGCGCGCGCGGGCTGCTCGGCGCCGGCTTCGGCATCGCGCCGGGCGAGCCCGGTTACGACGCGTTGCGCGACGAATTCCTGGCCAACTACGCGGCGGATCTGTGCGTGCTCACGCGCCTGTTCCCCGGCATCGGCGCGCTGCTCGATGCGCTCGACGCACGCGGCGTACGCTGGGGCATCGTCACGAACAAGGCGATGCGCCTGACCGAGCCGCTCGTGGCGCAGCTCGGCTTAGCCGAGCGCGCGGCCTGCGTCGTGAGCGGCGATACCACGCCGCATCCGAAACCGCATCCCGCGCCGCTGCTGCACGCGGCACAGGCGCTCGGGCTCGCGCCCGCGCGCATCGTCTATGTCGGCGACGATCTGCGCGACATTCAGGCCGGCCGCGCGGCCGGCATGGCGACGATCGCGGCGGCCTACGGCTATTGCGGCGAGGGCGTCCCGCCCGCGGACTGGCAGGCGCAGCACCTGGCGGCCAGCACCGGCGAATTGCATGAAATGCTGGAGCGGCTTGCGCTATAATGGTCGATCGTTTTGGGGCCGACCTGGTTTCGACAGGGGTTGCGAAGCGGCTAGGGCATGTCGAGGACCCGTCACCTCGTTAATCAATGGGAAAAACGTAACTGCAAACGACGATACGTTCGCACTGGCAGCCTAAGGGCCGCCGTCCTCTGCCTAGTTCACTGACGGGCTAGTGTCGCAAGACCGGTAGCAATACCGCCAGAGGTCATATACGTCAGTTAAGTCCGTGCGGCGTCGCGACGTACGGGTCGAAAATTTAGCGAATCGCCGTAGCGCAGCGTGTTCGTCCGCGTCGCTGCGGCTAAATCAAATGACAGGACTAAACATGTAGAACTGGTCGTGGACCGCTTCTGGACGCGGGTTCGATTCCCGCCGGCTCCACCAAATACCCGCCCAAACGTTCCCTGCGTTTGGCAAGAAAACCCCGCTGGGCTTGGCTCAGCGGGGTTTTTTGTTGCTCGCGTCCATGCTCGGCGGACACTGCGACTGGCCGTGCGGAATCCTCTTCCACTCGAAACGAGCAACGATAATTGGTTATGATCGAAGTGCGCGCAATTGTGGCGCGCCCTGCCCGCCCGCTCCCGACTACCCGGCCCTGCCCGCTATGCACGTCTTCGCCCCTTTACTGACCGTCGCCGTGATCTGGGCCGTGGCTGTTATCACGCCCGGTCCGAATTTTTTGATGGTGCTGCGCACATCGGCTACGCAATCGCGCGCGTCGGCCCTGTTCGCGGTCGCGGGCGTCGGCACCGGCACGTTCATCTGGGGCTGCGCGGGATTCTTCGGCATTCATGCGTTGTTCAACGCGGCGCCGTGGCTGTATCTCGCGTTCAAGATCGCGGGAGGCCTGTATCTGCTCGCGATGGGCGTGCGGATGCTGAAGCCGCGTGGCGCAGGCGCCGCATCGGCCGATGCGGATACGCCGATCGGCATGTCGCCGGGCGCGGCCTACCGGCTCGGGCTGATGACGAACCTGGCCAACCCGAAAGCAGCGCTCTTCACGGCCAGCGTGTTTGCGACGGCGATGCCCGGGCATCCGGCGCTGCCGCTCGGCGTGGCGGCGATCGCGGTCATGATGACGATTTCGATGACGTGGTACGTGACGGTCTCATGGCTGTTCACGACACAGGCCGTGAGCCGCGCATATGGACGCATGCGCCGCTGGATCGACCGGCTCGCGGGCACGATATTCGTGATTTTCGGAGCGCGGCTGGTATTGGAGCAATGATCCGAAATAACCCGAAATTTCAAGATTCATACCGCACGCATTTCTATGCGCATAATAAAAATAATCGCCCGCAATAAAAAACCTAACTTTTGCAGCATCGTCCTTATATATTCAAGACACCCTCCGAAAATCGCTCCGACGCACCAACCCCTCGCCAATACAGGATTTTCGCAATTTTTCGAAGCTGCAACTTAGGCAGGCGACGCTCTACACTTGCGCCTTTCGCACCGCACATTGCACGCCAGGCTTCGACCCGCTATATTTTCCATGTGAATCGTGCCGCCATTATCCGATTGCCGTTCTGTTACAGAGGCGGCCGGGATCCGCAATATCATGTGACGAATACAAATTAAATAATCAGCTAAATCACCAACGCAGCGGTAGGGACGGGTCGGAGTCCAATCCGGGGAATGGCAGGGAGTCATTCTCATATTTTGCCGCCCAACAAGAAAGAATAAGACCAAGGTGTCAGGATGCGGTACGAACTGAAGGCGCAGGCAGTCGATGCTCGGGCCATGGCCGCCCCCCACGCATGGGGCGTAGCCGGTAGGCGAGCGACGCGCTATCCGGTGGATTCGGCGATGCGTTCGGATTAGGCAGCCATCGTGAGCAGCCTCGCCGATGCCCATATTCTCGTGGTCGACAATCACGCGGATCAGATCCAACGGTTGGTCGCCATTTTGCGCGATGCCGCTTGCCGGATCAGCGTCGGCGCGGACGGACTGCAGGCCTACGCGCGTGCGCTAGCGGTCTCGCCCGACCTGATCCTGATGGACGTACGGATGCCGCAGAGCGACGGCTTCGCCGCGTGCCGGCTGCTGGCGGCCGACCCGCGCACGCGGGCGATCCCGGTCATCTTTCTGACCGCGCGCGACGATCTCGCCACGAGCCTCGAGGGCTTGGAGATCGGCGGCGTCGATTATGTACTGACGCCGTTCGAACCGGCCGAGGTGCTGGCGAGAATTCGCATCCATCTGCGCCGCGTCAAACGTGCGGCGCGGATCGAAGAAGCGCTCGCTCCGGTTCAAGACTCCGTGGGCGACGAGATCCTCGTGCGCGCGGCCATTCGATATCTGTCCCGGCGGCTCGATCGTCCACCCACCAGCGACCAGCTCGCGCACATGGTCGGCACCAACGAAAAGCGGCTCGCCCGCGCCTTCCGGGCATACCGGAACCAGACCGTCTTCGAATACATCCAGGAGGAGCGCTTCCGAAGGGCCACGGATCTGCTCTCGGGCACGGGCTTGAGTACGGCGAGCATCGCCGAGGAGATCGGCTTTTCGAGCAGCGCGAATTTCGCCACCGCGTTTCGCGCACGATTCGGCATGACACCGTCGGCGTATCGGAACACGCATCGCGTCCGACGCGCGAGCGGCGCGCGGGACATGCGATGACTCGCGCCCTCCTTTAGGAGCGGGCGCGCATCGGAACGCGCGCCCGCCTCGCGCCTGCCATTCGCTCACCATTGATAACCCGCGCCGACCACCGCGCCGGTTCCGCCATGCGAACTCGTGGTCACCGCGCCCTTGAAGATCCAGTTGCCGTTTTCCGAAATCGTCGACACGCCGACCGCGACGCCCTGCTGGCCATGCCAGTTCGCC
>CAUPOD010000035.1:0-11600 GCA_963512745.1 uncultured Burkholderia sp.
CATGCGGATCGAGGGGACCACCATGGAAACAACGTTGTTTGCGTTTGCCGGGCGCGCGGTCGTGGGGGCCGCGCTGACCCTGGCGTTGAGCGCGTGCATGTCGAGTTCGCCGTATTGGGACGCGCATTTCGGCCAAGCCGCGCGCGCGTCGGCGGCCGTGCAGATCATTCATCCGGATGCGGGCGACCATGCGCCGGCACAAGAGAAGTTCGACGGCCGAACCGCAGTGTCCGCGATGAACCAGTACGACAAGGCCATCGCGGGGGGCAATGCGGGAACGGCGGCGATGGGGTCGACGATCAGTTCCGGGATCAGTAGCGGCACGACGAGCGGGTCGCAATAACTAACGTGATACAGGTCGCGGGTGCTTGGCGTGGCCCGCGCCGACAAGGCGTAACACCACCATGATCGATATTCTGGCTGTCTCATCCGATCCCGAGCGTCTCGACGAGGTCGTGCGTCTGATCGGCGAATGCGGGATGTACCGGACCAAATCCATGGTCTCGACCGTTGCGGCTCTGCCGGATCGCGAGGGCGGCTTCGGCGCGTTCGATGTATTGATCGTCGATCTGCTGACGGTCACGCATGCCGATCTGGCGACGATGGCGAAGCTGAGCCGCGAGTACGAGCAGCTGATCTGCATTCTGGTCACGCCGGCGTCATCGTCCGATACCGTGATCGCGGCGATGCGCGCGGGCATTCGCGACGTGCTGAGTTGGCCGCTCGACCGCCAGGCCATGGCCGAGGCGTTGAGCCGCGTGCAAAGCCAGCGCGTGCAGAGCCCGCAGACGCAGGTCGAGATGTTGTCGTTCATGTCCTGCAAGGGCGGCGCGGGCACGACCTTTATCGCGACCAACGTCGCCTATCTGCTCGCCACCGAGCAGAAGAAGCGCGTGCTGCTGATCGATTTGAACCAGCAGTTTTCCGACGCGGCCTTCGTGGTCAGCGCGGTGACGCCGTCGGCCACGCTGCCGCAGATCTGCCAGCAGATCGGGCGCGTGGATGCGGCGTTTCTCGAATCGAGCCTCGTGCACGTGGCGCCCGGTTTCGACATTCTCGCGGGCGCGGGCGACCCGATCCGGGCCGCGGAGATCTCGACCGAAGGGCTGGAATGGATTTTCGATCTCGTGAGTCCGCGCTACGACATGATCGTGTTCGACATCGGCCAGACGCTGAACCATCTCTCGATCGTGGCGCTCGACCGCAGCGAGGCGATTTACGTCGTGCTGCAGACGACGATGCCGTATTTGCGCGCGGGGCGCCGCCTGCAGGAAATCCTCGGGTCGCTCGGCTATCCGCCGGACCGTATCCGCCTGATTCTGAACCGCTACTCGCGTCACGACGAGCTGAGCATGAGCGCGTTGCAGGAGGTGCTGGGCATGGAGCCGTATCAGACGATTCCGAGCGACGGCATGGTCGTGCTCAGCGCGATCAACCAGGGCGTTCCGGTGGCGAGCAGCGCGCGCAAGAGTGCGGCCGCGCGCAGTCTGAGCGCGCTGGCGGAGCGCCTGGCCCGCGGCGAGGAGAGCAAGAAGAAAGGCGGTTCGCTGTTCGGATTCCTCAAGGGGCGTCAGGCGACTTCCAAGATGGAATTGACTTAATCGGGGGCTCGCATGTCGCTTCGGGATCATATCGCCTCGCAAAAGCCGCCGGTCATGGGAGACCGCCAAGAGGGCGGCACGCCGGCGTTGCGCACGAGTTCACCGGCTTATCAGAACCTCAAGCGCGACTTGCACATGACGGTACTCGACCGCGTCGAGCTGGACCGTCTCGCGCGCTTGTCGTCCGAGCAGGTGCGCCACGAGATCGGCGCGCTAGTCTCGCAGCTGCTCGACGAGCGCAAGACGCCGGCGAGCGAAGGCGAGCGGCGTCAGCTCGTGCTCGACATCTACGACGAGATGTTCGGCTTCGGGCCGCTCGAGCCGCTGATGCGCGATCCGACTATCTCGGACATTCTGATCAACACCTCGCGGCAAGCCTACGTCGAGCGCAGGGGTTGCCTGGAGGAGATCGACATCGCGTTCTACGACGATACCCACCTGATGAAGATCATCGAGAAGATCGTCAATCAGGTGGGGCGCCGCATCGACGAATCCAGCCCGATGGTGGATGCGCGCATGCCGGACGGCTCGCGGATCAACGCGATCATTCCGCCGTCGGCCGTGGACGGCCCGCTGCTGTCGATTCGCCGCTTCGCTGCGAAGCCGCTGCAGGTCAAGGATCTGGTCGAGTTCGGCTCGATGACGCAGCCGATGGCCGACGTGCTCGACGCACTGTCCAAGGCCAAGATCAATATCCTGATCTCGGGCGGCACGGGCAGCGGCAAGACGACGTTGCTGAATCTGCTGTCGAGCTTCATTCCCGAGAACGAGCGCATCGTCACGATCGAGGATGCCGCGGAACTGCAATTGCGCCAGGCACACGTGCTGCGTCTCGAGACGCGGCCTCCGAACATGGAAGGCAAGGGCGAAATCACGCAGCGCGCGCTCGTGCGCAACGCGCTGCGCATGCGTCCCGACCGCATCATCCTCGGCGAAGTGCGCGGCGCGGAAGCACTCGACATGCTGAACGCGATGAACACCGGCCACGAAGGCTCGTTCGCGACGATCCATGCGAACACGCCGCGCGATGCGCTGACGCGCCTGGAGAATATGGTCAGCATGGCGGGCATGGCGATGCCGGGTAAGACCATTCGGCACCAAGTCACGTCAGCGATCACCGTGGTGGTTCAGGTCGCGCGCCTCAGCGACGGCAAGCGCAAGATCATCAGCATTTCCGAGCTGACAGGCATGGAAGGCGAAGTGATCAACATGCAGGAGATTTTCGCGTTCAAGCGCACGGGCATGGATCAGGCCGGCAACGTGCGCGGCTATTTCGGCGCGACGGGAGTCATGCCGAATTTCGTGGATCGTCTGCGCGCATTCGGCATTCATCTGCCCGATGTGATCTTCGACCCTTCGCTGCGTACCGAGGTGGTCTGATGCGCGCCCGCGTGCTCCGTTCCGCCGTTTCGCGGAGGACTGTATGAACTGGCAATTCGTGGCGGCCGTGGTGCTGCTGTTCCTGATGGTCCTGCTCGGATTCGGGGCCGCCTACGAATGGTGGCGCAAGAACCGCAGTTCGGAAGCGAAGCGCATCAACGAGCGCCTCGAAAACTTGTCGTCGGGGGTCATCGACGCGCGTAACGACGTCGAATCGATCCTGAAATCGCGCAGGCTCAGCGAATCGTCGCTGCTCAATTCCGCGCTCGAGCAGTTGCCGAGCACGCGCATGCTCGATCAGTATCTGCTGCAAGCGGGGCTGCGCTGGTCCGTCGGCTATTTCGTGGGGCTCAGCGCAACTTTGGGATTGGCGGTGCTGATCGTGCTGGGGTTGCTGCGCTTCCCGGCGCTGACCGCATTGCCGATCGCGGCGCTGTGCCTGTTCCTGCCGACGTTCTACGTGCGTTACAAGCATGCCAAGCGCCTGCAGAAATTCGAACAGCAATTGCCGGAGGCGTGCGACATGCTTGCGCGCGCGCTGCGCTCGGGCCATGCGTTCACGTCGGCGATGCAGATGGTGGGCACCGAGTTTGCGGATCCGATGGGCACCGAGTTCCGCCTGGCGTTCGGCGAAATCAATTACGGCGTGCCCATCGGCGAGGCGCTGACCAATCTGGTCAAGCGCGTGCCGATTCGCGACCTGCGCTATTTCGTGATCGCGGTGCTGATTCAGCGCGAGACGGGCGGCAACCTCGCCGAATTGCTCGACAACATCACGGCGTTGATCCGCGAACGCTTCAAGCTGTACGACCGCGTGCGCGTACTGTCGGCGGAGGGGCGCTTGTCGGTCTGGGTCATGGCGTCGCTGCCGATCGCCACGGGGGCCATGATCTATTTGATGAACCCTGCCTTCATCAGCGTGCTGTGGACCGACAAGATGGGGTTGTGGATCCTGGGCGCCGCACTGGTGCTGCTCGTGATAGGCGTGTTTTGGACCTCGCGGGTCGTGAAGATCCGCGTATAGGCATCGACGGGAACAGTGGGGCACGGCCCCGGCGAGGAACGACATGGAGCTGTTCAATTTCACGCATCTCGCGATATTGCTCGGCGTATTCGCGGTCGTGACCGCGGTCGCGTTCGTCGTCATGCAGGCGTTCTTGCCCAAGAGCATACGGGGGCGGGTGGAGCAGGCGGCCGGCGGTACGGCCGCAACCGACAGCAGCGAACTGAAGCCGGCGCCGGGCAAGGCCGCGTGGCTCGGCAGGCTGTCCCGCATCACGAAGCCGATGTCGAAGCTGTCCGTGCCGAAGGAGGGCTGGGAGACGTCGGGGTTGCGGACGCGTCTGTTCAATGCGGGCTGGCGGCGCGCCGATACGCCCACGATCTTCTACGGCGCCAAGTCGATTCTCGCGATTGCGCTGCCCGTGATTGCCGCGCTCGTGCTGTCGAATACGCCTGTGGTCGGCAACAAGCTCGATTTCGCGGTGATTCTGATCGGCCTCGGCGCGCTCGGTTATTACCTGCCCAACTCGGTGCTGTCGCGTGCGATCGACACGCGACAGCGTGCGTTGCTCGACGATTTTCCCGACGCGATCGATCTGCTCACGGTGTGCGTCGAGGCGGGGCTCGGCATCAATGCCGCGCTCGCGCGCGTGACGTCCGAGCTGGAGCTGCGCAGCCCCGTGGTCGCCGGGGAGTTCGAACTGTTGCTGCTCGAGATGCGTTCGGGTTTCACGCGCGAGCGGGCGTTGCGCAACATGGCCATGCGCACGGGGGTCGAGGATGTCGACACGTTCAGTTCCATTCTGATTCAGGCGGAGCGCTTCGGCACGAGCGTCGGCGATTCGCTGCGCGTGCTGTCCGATACGCTGCGTACGCGCAGACGCATGCGCGCCGAGGAGCAGGCGGCCAAGATCGCTTTGAAAATGCTCATGCCGCTGATGTTGTGCATCTTTCCGACGCTGCTGGCGGTGCTCATGGGGCCTGCGGCCGTCAACATCTACCGGACCCTGTTCCCAGCCTTAGGAGGTGGATCATGAGGCATGCTGGGTTGGAATCGGGCATGGGGCTCCGTATCCGCGATGTCCGCGCGATGCGCGCACGGGGTCGGCACGGCCAGCGCGGGGCCACCGCCGTCGAGTTCGCGATCGTGCTGCCGCTGCTGCTGCTCGTGCTGTTCGCTATCGTCGAGTTCGGTTTCGCGCTGTACGACAAGCAGTTGATCACCACCGCGACCGGGAATGCGGCACGCGCGGCCGTGGCCTACGTGGGCAATTCGCCCGCACCGACCCATCCCACGATCGCGTCGGTCTGCAGCGTCGCGACGAATTCGTCCAATACCGTGCTGAGTCTGATGTCGAGTTCGGCCCCGGTGATCACGGTGGCGGATACGACGTCCGGCACCTCGACGACTTGTCCGAGCACGTCCACGACCGCGGTATGCGGCCAGGGCGAAACGATCAATGTTTCGATTTCCTATACTTTCGTCGGATTGCTGCTGGGCAGTTCGCTCAATCCGCTAGCTTCGACGGGCGGCCATTCTGCCGCGCTGACTGCGTCTACCACGGCACAGTGCATGTGAGGCTTGGCATCCGGTTTTCGGGGGAGACCTCGAATGGGGTAGCGATTATGAATCTTCAGTCGAGCAGACGTGGATCGCAGGGCGGCGCCGTAGCGATATTGGTGGGTTTGTTCCTCATCGTGTTGCTGACGATCGGCGCGTTGGCGGTCGATCTCGGCCGTGCGTGGGGCGTGAAAAGCGAGCTGCAGAACGCGGCCGACGCCGGCGCGCTCGCGGGCGCCAAAGCTTTCAACGGTTACGCGCTCATCTATCAGAGTGCGAGCGGGGCCGGCGGACCGGATTGGGCGCCGGCTTCGACCGCGGCTTGGACTGCGGCCACGAATTACACTACCGCGAATCGCGCCAATGGGCAGAATCTGACGGCGACCCAGACGATCGTGCTGGTCGGCTATTGGAATACCGTGAGCAGTGCGTTCCGCCCGGTCACGTCGACGGCCTATCCGCCGTCGCCCGTTCCTGTCGCCTACGACGTACCCGCAGTGAAGGTGACCGTGGTGCCCAATACCGTCGCCACTACGTTCGCGCGTGCCATCGGGACCACGTCCATCGCCGCCAGCGCTTCCGCGGTGGCGGTGGTGGCGGGCATGGCGCCGCCGGCTTCCGATACGACAGGTACCGCGATTTTCCCGATGGCGGTCAATCAGTGCGTATTCGAAGTGGGGTCCGCGTACTGGAACAATACGGGGCAGGCGTCTGAAGTGACGATCAGCGACAGCAACAATGGGGGCACGACGACAACTTTGGCGACGGCGTGCGGTAATGGCAACCCGGTGGCCCAATGGAGTAACCTGAATGCGGGCAACACCGGCGCCGATACGCCAAAGAACATCATAAATAAGGGACTATCGGTTCCGCTGTCGATCGGTACGCCGGTCTCCATCGATCCGGGGGTGTCGAGTTCCGTCTACCAGGCTGCCGGCGGGCTGACTCTGCCGCTTTTGATCACCGTGCCGGTGGTGGCGAATAGTGCAATTACGGGCGGCAGCGGCAGCGGGGCGGTCATCGCGTTCATGCCGTTCCTGCTCACGAACGTGGTATCGCACAGTACGCCGCAATACATCCAAGGCTATTTCGAACCCGCAAGTCAGCTTCCCGGCGTGACACCCGGCACCGGAGTCGGCTCCGGCGCGTCGTCCGAGGCGTCTTGTTGCTTCAGCTTGACGACTCCGCCTAGCCTCGTGCAATTCCAGTGACGCTGGATGCCCGCTACGCCGAGCGGCGAAAGTGCAAGCGGGCTAGCATGCCCGCGCCTGGGGGGTAGCGGTTCCCCGCTTACTGCTTGTCGGTTTCCAGCTTGCCTTCGGCGGCCGCCGGGCGGCTCACGGGATCCGTTTGCGCGAGCCCTTCCGATTCTTCGATGATCTGTTGGATCCGCTGATTCGCCTGCGTTTCGCTGCTCAAGGTTGCGGACAGCGGGTGGCTGGTCTCTTCCACGAGATCCGCCGAATACCGTGTGAGGTCGGTGATTTCGGCCGCCGCGGCTCCTGTGCGCGCATGCGTTTCCTGAGCATGGGACGGCGCGCGGGCCGGGGTCTGGCCGGCGGCATGCGCTGGCGCGTGGGGGTGCCCGGTCAGTTCGTCGATCGCCGCAAGCGCGGCATCTTTCGTGCGGCCGTCCGCGCGCGCGCCGGGCGCGCCAGCACCGTCCGGTCCGGCCGTTGCAACAGAAGGCGTCGCGCGACCTGAGCGATATAGATGGGCGAGGAAATAAACCGTCCGGCCCTTCGCGCGCGACAGGATGGATTCGATCCCGCGCTTGCCGCTCCGATCCAGCAACGCATTCGCATCGTCCGCGCGCTCTTTGTCCAGCCGTTCCTTGACGAAATCCAGCGGTAATTCCCTGCCATGCCGCCACTGGTCGATCAGGGCCGTCAACGAGCGCGCGCGATTGGTATTTGGCAGCGACATAATGCGAATCCTTGGACGATTTGACCTGCTCTTTTTTGATTTCCGCCGGACCGGTGGCTATATGGTTATATCGGCCCGGAACTCGAAATGCTTTAGGGCAATTATCCTTAGACAAATGTTTCGTGCGCCGGCGGGTGTTTTGCAGGGCATTGATTCTTCACGAGTTTTTATGCGTTGCACGCGTTTGAAAGCGGCATGCACCCCGCCAGCTTTTGATTCTACTCCCGCGATTTCCAGCGTGATAGTCAATTATGTAATGGGTCGTTGAATCGAAACGACGCGGCGCGGCCGCGGGTTGCGGCCCTGAACTCCGTCTTGTTGCTCCCGGCCGCGGATACCATAATGAATCGCGCTCGAAGGGTTTTTCGCTCATATGGGAGACGAACGGAATGGCCAAGATCCTGGTGCTTTACTATTCGATGTACGGTCATGTGGAACAGCTGGCCCATGCTGTCGAGGAAGGGGCGAAAGCGGTCGAAGGCACGGAGGTGGACTTGAAGCGGGTGCCCGAGACGATTCCGGCCGAGCACGCCGCGGCCATCGGCGTGAAGCTCGATCAGCCGGCGCCCGTAGCGGAGCCGGCCGAGCTGGAGCATTACGACGCCATCATCTTCGGCACGCCCACGCGCTTCGGCAACATGGCCGGGCAGATGCGCACGTTCCTCGACCAGACCGGCCCGCTCTGGATGCGCGGCGCGCTGATCGGCAAGATCGGCAGCGTGTTTACGTCGACGGGCACGCAGCACGGCGGCCAGGAGACGACCATCCTGACCTTCTATCCGACGCTCGTGCACCACGGCATGATGATCGTCGGCGTGCCTTATGCGTGCGCGGGGCTCACGGTCATGACCGAGATCACGGGCGGCAGCCCGTATGGCGCGGCCACCCTGGCGGGCACGGACGGCAAGCGCCAGCCGATTCCGAACGAACTCGACATCGCGCGCTTCCAAGGCCGCCACGTGGCCGAGATGGCGAAACGCTACAAGGCGTGAGTTCGCATCGCGCGTCCGCGGGCACGAAGATGCAGCTCCTGCCGCGCACGGCCTGGATATAGGTGTGGTCGGACGTGTGCTCGACGAGCATGCGCAGCGATTTCAACCGGCTCGGGGCTTCGCTCGAATTGCGGCGCCGTCGTCTCCGCTGCTGCCGTTCCGATGGCGGGGGAGATTACGCCGCTTTCGCGGGCGCGTACTTGCGCACCCAAGCCGCGTAATGATCGACGAAGTTCTGCAGCACCTTGCGCGTGTCGTCGTTGAGAATCTGCCCTTGATCGTCGATGCGCGCTGCGTCGTGCTTGATGTACAGCTCCGGCGCGGGCAACAGCGCGACGTCGAGGCTCGCGAGCACCACGCGCAGATTGGCCTGCGCGAGTGCGGTGCCGAGCGCGCCCGGCGACGTGCCGAGCATGCCGCCGGGCTTTTGCCCCCACGAGTTCATCGCGTGCGGCCGCGAGCCCCAATCGATCGCGTTTTTCAGCACGCCCGGGATCGAGCGGTTGTATTCGGGCGTGACGAACAGCAGCGCGTCGCTGGCTTCGACCGCCTGCTTGAAGCGGCGCACGGCGTCGGGCAGATCGGCGTCGTAGTCCTGGTTGTAGAGCGGCAAGTCGCCGATCTCGACGAACTCGAACGAGAAATCGTCGGGCCCGAGCGAGATCGCCGCGTGCGCGAGCGCGCGGTTGAACGACTCGCGCCGCAAACTGCCGACCACTACCGCGATCCGGTATGCCATGCCTTGCTCCTTCGGGGTGTGAGAATGTTCAGATGATAGGCCGATTCAAGTGCTCGATGCGGCTTGCCCTCGCGCCAGATACGCGGCCATTTCCGCTTCCGGCACCATGCTGCCGCCGGTGGCCCATGCGAGATGCGTGGCCTGCGCGAATGCGGCGGCGGACATGTGCGCCGCCAGGCGTTGCCGGTAGGCTTCCTGCTCCGGCGCATGCACGCGCGCGATGCCGGGCACGCCCGCGAGTGCCGACGGTTCGAGGCGGATGTCCTCTTCGCGCGCCAGCAGCGCGAGCAAAGCATAGAGCTCTTCGTCGCCGACCGTGTAATAGCCGTCGACGAGCCGCCGCATGGCGCGGCCCACGAACCCGGACGGCCGGCCCACTGCGAGGCCGTCGGCCGCGGTCACGTTGTCGATGCCGAAATCGTGCACGCACACTTCGTCGTGCAGCCCGGTGTAGACGCCGAGCATCATGCACGGCGAATGCGTGGGTTCCGCGAACACGCAGTGCACGTGATCCCCGAACGCGAGTTTCAAGCCGAACGCGACGCCGCCCGGGCCGCCGCCGACGCCGCACGGCAGATACGCGAACAGCGGATGGTCGGCGTCCACGGCGATGCCGGCCTCGGCGAATTGAAGCGCGAGGCGCTCGGCCGCCACCGCGTAGCCGAGGAACAGGTTGCGTGAGTTTTCGTCGTCGATGAAGTGGCAGCCGGGGTCCAGCTCGGCCTGCTTGCGCCCTTCGGCCACGGCCGCGCTGTAGTCGGCCGTGTGTTCGACGACCGTCACGCCGTGCGCGCGCAGCTTGTCCTTCTTCCACTGGCGTGCGTCGGCCGACATGTGCACGCTGACTCGAAAGCCGAGCTGCGCGGCCATGATGCCGATCGACAGGCCGAGATTGCCGGTGGAGCCCACCGCAATGCTGTAGTTGCGGAAGAACGCGCGTGCCGCGTCGCTGTCGAGCTTCGCGTAATCGTCGTCGAGGATAAGCAGACCATGCGCGAGCGCGAGGTCTTCGGCGTGCTTGAGCACTTCGTAAATGCCGCCGCGCGCCTTGATCGAGCCGGAAATCGGCAGATGGCTGTCGAGCTTGAGCCACAGTCGGCCGGGCAGTGCCATGCCGTAGCGCTCGGCGAGCGCGTGCTGCATGCGCGGCACCGCGCGCAGCGGCGATTCGATCAGGCCGTGCGCGGCCGCGGTTTGCGGAAACACGCGCGCGATGTAGGGGGCGAAGCGTGCGAGCCGCGCGCTCGCGTCGGCCACGTCCGCGCGTGCGAGGCCGACGTCGCGCAGCGCTTCCGCTACGGGCCGCACGGCAGGGTTGAACCAGGCCGTTTCGTCGAGCGCCATCAGACGCGCGACGAGCGGGTGGCTCGCTTGCCATTGTTCGAGGGATTTTCCTGCGATCATCGTGCGGCCCCGGGAGAAAAGTGCATGCAATAGTATGCCGCTCAATCCCACACCGGCGCCAATCCCGCCGGATCGACTTCGCGGCCGCCGCGGTCGAGCGCGGCGATGCGCGCCATTTCCTCTTCCGTGAGCTTCAGCTGCTGCGCGAGCAGATTGCTTGCGAGGTTTTCGCGCTTCGTCGAGGACGGGATCACCGAGTAGCCGAGCTGCAGGGCCCACGCGAGCGCGACCTGCGCCGGGGTCGCGTCGTGGCGCTTCGCGATGTCGCCGATGACGGGGTCGCCCAGCACCTTGCCGTACGCGAGCGTCATGTACGAGGTCACGTGAATGCCTTGTTCGCGCAGGAAAGCGGTCAGTTTGCTGTTCTGCAGGTACGGGCTCAATTCGATCTGATTGGTCGCGACGTTGTCGCGGCCGATCGCGGCGATGGCCTGGCGCGTCAACTCGATGTTGAAGTTCGATATGCCGATCTGCTTGGTCAGACCGCGCGCCTTGGCGTCCGCGAGCGCGTGCATGAATTCCTCGAGCGGCACGCCGTTGTCGGGCGCGGGCCAGTGAATCAGTGTCAGGTCGACGTAGTCGGTGCGCAGCTTCGCGAGGCTTTCCTCCAGGCTCGGCACGAGCTTGTCGTGCGCGTAGTTGTCGGTCCAGATCTTCGTGGTCAGGAACAGCTCGTCGCGCGCGACGCCCGAGGCGGCGACGGCCTCGCCGACCTCGGCTTCGTTGCCGTAGATCTGCGCGGTGTCGATCGCGCGGTAGCCGAGTTCGAGGCCGGCGCGCACCGAATCGATGACGACTTGGTCTTTCAGGCGAAACGTGCCGAGGCCGAATGCGGGGATATGACTCATGGAACAAACCTCCAGTAAAAGGGTGAAGCAGCGAATCTCAGTCCGGTAATGCGGTAACGCTTAGTCTAGTAATGATCCGACGGTCAGGCTTCGGCGACTTGTCCCGACGCGGGGCCGGACCGCTCGCGCGTCATGTGCAGCACCACG
>CAUPOD010000036.1:0-11462 GCA_963512745.1 uncultured Burkholderia sp.
TCATGGCTCCATTCTCTCAAGAGTTGGAGCCTCCACAAAATCCGGGGCGGTTCACGCAGCTATGTTGCCGCCCCATCGCACGGCCGTCTCCATGAACGTCGACTCGATTTGTGCGGGTTTTCAATTGCATGCAACCGCAGATCACACAGGTCTGCCGCTTTCGTTGCATCAGGTGTCAAATCGAACACGTCATATCTTGACCTTTAGTCAACAGGCTTTCGTTTCGCAATGTCCTGCGATTGCACCGATATGATCCACGCCAACGCCTCCAGAGTCGATCAGGTAGATGCGCGATCCCGGTCGTGGAATTGTTGCATCCAGTACGGATACGGAACCACTGGCTGCGATATCCGGTCGAGATGTTCACGCTGTGTTGACGAAAGGATCAGCTTCGCGGCATCGAGGTTGTCCACCAATTGTTGCGGGTTGCGCGCGCCAATCGTCACCGAGGTCACCGCATCGCGCCCCAACACCCACGCCAGGGCCACTTGCGCAGGCGTCGAATCCAGTTCCTTCGCGACTTCGCGCAATGCCAGCACGACAGGATCCACCTTTGCGGGATCGATTGGCGGGAAGTTGAGATTGGTGCGGCGCCCCGTGCCCGCACCATCGCCTCCGGCCGTGTACTTACCGCTCAGATATCCGCCGGAAAGCGGGCTCCAAACCACCAGAGCCACGCCGTTTGCCCGAGCCACCGGCACGATCTCGTGTTCGATGTCGCGCGCCGCTAACGAATAGTGAACCTGGTTGCTGGCGATGCCGGCCCAGTGCGTCTTTGCAGTGATGCCTTGTGCGCGCTCCAGGTCGCCGGCGCTGAAATTGCACACACCGGCATGACGGATCTTGCCTTGCGTCACCAGATCGTCGAGCGCGCGCAAGGTTTCCTCCAGCGGCACCAGCGCATCGCGGTCGTGCAATTGGAACAGGTCGATATGATCGCGCCCGAGGCGTTTCAGACTGATCTCCACCGAACGCAGGATATGCGAACGGCCGAGCCCGACGTCGTTCTGCCCGGACCCCGTGCGAAGCCGTACCTTGGTCGCCACGAGCAAGCGCGATTCGTCGAGTCCGAGATCGGCCAGCACCTGCCCGACGACGATCTCCGATTGTCCCTGCGAGTAGACGTCGGCCGTGTCGATCAGGTTCACGCCCTGATCGACGGCCGCCGCGACGAGACGTGTTGCCTGCGCGCGATCCAGTCCCGCAATCTCGCCCCAGATGCCGCTACCGGTGCCAAACGTCATCGCGCCCAGCGAAAGCCGTGAAACGCGCAGGCCGGTGCGACCGAACGTGCTGTATTCCATATCCGTTCTCCAGTTGATTGAAGTGTCGAAGGCAATCTGCCTCAGGCGGGTTTTGCGACGAGTTCGCGCAGCACGGTCTCGAGCGGGATCTCGCCCTTCACGATAGCCGCGGCGTCCCCTTCGAATTCGATCCAGCCGTCATTGAAACCATCGAGCATGCGGATACGCGGCTGCGGATCCTTCATGCCTTGCGATACGAATAGATCGGCCCAGGTTTCGCGCGGCACAGCCTGCGCCCTGACCGCACGACCCAGCACCTTTGAAAAGGCGGCGGCCACATCATTGGGCGAAACGCGCTGCCCCGCTTCGAGTTCGACGACGCGGCATCCTTCCCAATCCTGCAAGAGCAAGCCCGCGGCGACGCGCCCCACGTCGGCTGTCGCGATCATCGGCACCGGCTTGTCCAGCGGCTGCAGGAAACTCGCGATCACGCCGTCGGCGCGTGCCGGTTCCACATCCCACAAGAAGTTCTCCATGAACCAGGCCGGACGCAGGAACGTGACGGGAACCGCCGACTTCGAAAGCACCTGCTCCATCAGCGTGCGCTGCGTCAGCAAATTCGTCTGCATCGCCTGCGCGCCGATCGTCGACAGGCAGACGACCTTGCGCGGTTTCGCCCATTCGATTGCGGTCGTCACGGCGTCGATGACCGCGCGTGCCTCCGGAAAGCCTGGCGCGGGATCGAACTCCGAAGGCGGCAGGATGAATACGCCATCGGTGCCTTCGAACGCGGCGGACAATGCCGACGCATCATTCATGTTGGCGAGCGCGACCTCGCAGCCGAGGTCGGCCCATTCGCGAGCCTTGCCGAGATCGCGTACGACCGCACGAACAGGGTGACGAGCGGCGAGCAGCGTACGCGCGAGCGCGCCGCCAACCTTGCCGGTAATGCCGGTGATTGCATACATGATTTTTTCCTCTATCTATCGGTGAAAAGCGACATCAAGCGCGAGCCAGGCCGCGGTATAAGCCTTCCTCGAATTGGCCGTACAGGTCGACGACGCGCTGGTCGTAGAACGGCAGGATCTGGGTGAACAACGCCCCGGTCACGTGCTTGACCGGATCGATCCAGAAATAACAATTAAGCAGGCCAGCCCAGCTCGCACTGCCGGCACTACGGCCATGTGGTCCGGACTGTGTATTGATGTCGAACGACAGGCCCCACTTGTGCGCCATGCCGGGAAACTGGTCGAAGCTTCGCGAATAGGCTGGCTCGGCCGTCTTCATCTCGACGACATTGAGATCGCCGATCTGGTTCTGAAACATCATCGCCACGGTTTCCGGGCGGAGAATTCGCGCACCTTTGTACTCGCCGCCACGCACCAGTGCCTGCAGGAAGGCCATATAGTCGCGCGGCGTGCTGAACAGGCCACCACCGCCCGTAAAGAACTCTGGGCGCTGGTTCATTTCGAACGGCGCCGATTTCAGCGAGCCATCGGCCTCCCGGTTGTACATCGTTGCGACACGACGCTTCTGCGCGCTGCCAATCAGAAACCCCGAGTCACGCATGCCGAGCGGATTAAAGATGTTCTCGCGGAAATAGACTTCGAGCGACTGGTCACTGACGGCCTCGATCAGCTTGCCGACCCAGTCCATGCTGATGCCGTACTGCCAGCGTTCGCCCGGATCGAATTCCAGCGGTGCCGTGAACGATCCGTTTTTCGACCAGGCAATATCGGGCATGCCCGTCGCCTTTTCGTAGCGGACGATGTTTTCACTCCAGATCGGGTAGGTGTAACCCGACGTGTGAGTCATCAGATGGCGAACCGTGATCGGGCGCTTCGCCGCGCGCAGCACGGGTTGTCCGGCCGCGTCGAAACCTTCCAGCACTTTCGGCGATTTCAGCTCCGGCAATATTTCGCTGGCGGGCTGATCGAGCCAAAGTTCTCCCTGTTCAATCAGTTGCATGCAGGCCGTGGCGGTGATCGCCTTGGTCATCGACAGCAGCCAGAACACCGTGTCCGGCGACATCGCCGTGCCGGTATCGATATTGGCGCTGCCGAACGCGCCTTCGTATGCAAGGCCTTCTTGCGTCGCACCCATCGCGACAACGCCGGCCACGGCCTTGCCGGCGACAGCCTGCTGCAACACACGGTCGATCGCCGCGAAAGATGCGCCGTCTCGGACGGGAATGTCCGGCGACGTGCCGAGTGCAAACGCACGAACAGGCAAGCTTCCCAGCGCCGCGACAGCCAGAGAACCGGTCGCGCCTGACAGGAAAGCACGGCGAGTGAGGTTGAGAGTCATGGCGGAATCTCCTTCATCGTTGTGTCGCCGGCTGGCGACATGGCCGGACTATCCTCTCCGCCAGTTCGTGCTTCAATAGCGTGTATTTCATTTCAATCGTGATTTTTATTCAGGAATAGTCCATGTCGATCGACAGCAAGCTGTTCTCCGGCCTCTCCGTGCTATTCGCCGTCGTGGAAGCCGGGACAATCGCTCGTGCGGCTGAAGCGTTGGGACTGTCGCCTTCCGGCGTGAGCCGCGCGCTGGCGCGCCTCGAACAGCACGTGGGCGCGCGTCTGCTTGCGCGCACGACACGCACGCTCTCGTTGACCGATGAAGGGCGGCGTTTCTGCGAGCAGGTGGGTCCCCATCTTGCCGGCATCGAAGAAGCCGCTATCGAAGCCGCCGGCTCGGCCGGCAAAGTACGGGGGAAGTTGCGGGTCAACACCGATCCGTATTTCTCGCGAGCCGTGCTGGCGAAGCATCTGGCGACATTCCTCGCGCGCTACCCTGAGTTATCCGTTGAACTGATCATGCGCGATTCGGTGGGCGATCTGGTAGCGGACGGCTTCGATCTCGCATTGCGTTTTGGTGAACCCCCGGTGGGGTCATTCGTTGCGCGCAAGCTGGTTGAAACGCGCGTCATCACCGTCGCCTCACCGGCCTATATCAAGGCACACGGCAAACCCGCGCATCCCAAAGAAATCGAACAGCACGACTGCATCGACTTCTACGATGCGACGAACGGAAGGCCTTATCCGTGGGAAATGCATCGCAAAAAAGAGCGGCTAGTGTTGAACGTGAAGGGGAGATTGCTGACATCCGATTCCGGCACGCTGCTCGGCGCATGCGAGGCGGGTTTCGGCATTGCGCAGATCATCGAGATCGGCGGCGAATCGCTATTGCGCAGCGGCCGGCTGATCGAGCTGTTCCCCGAGTGGTCGGACGAACGCTTTCCCCTATATGCGATCTTTCCGACACGCCAGCATCGGGCGGCGAAGGTTCGGGCCTTTATTGATTTTGTTAGCGACATTCTGAATGTTGGTGCGATGTAACTCGGCTTAGAAGTCGCACACGCTAAATCTCAGATATTTGTACGGTATTCCCCCCGTAAAGTAAGCGTCGCGGGAAGTAGAATTTTCTAGCAGCAGCACCTTAGGAAGTTTTGCATGAAGACCTCCCGATTCACGGACAGCCAGATCATCGCGATTCTGAAGCAGGCAGAAGCCGGTACGCCGGTCCCGGAACTGTGCCGCGAGCACGGTATGAGCAGCGCCAGCTTCTACAAATGGCGGGCCAAGTACGGTGGTATGGATGCGGCGCTGATGAGCCGGATGAAGGAGCTGGAAGCGGAGAACGCCCGGCTCAAGAAGATGTATGCCGAGGAGCGGCTGAAGGCGGACGTCCTAAAGGAAGCCATCGAAAAAAGTGGTAAGGCTATCTCAGCGACGTGAGATGGCCATGCGTGCAGTGCGAGAACGCGCCCTGACAGTCAAGACCGCCTGTGCGGCATTCGGTGTGAGCCAGACCTGCTACCGGTATCGGGCCAAGGGCTCGGCAGAGAACGAGGTCATTGCCGATTGGCTGATCAAGCTGACCCACAACCAGCGCAACTGGGGTTTCGGCCTGTGCTTCCTGTATCTGCGCAACGTCAAAGGCTTCGGCTGGAACCACAAACGCGTGCATCGCATTTACCGGCAGTTGGAGCTGAACCTGCGCATCAAGCCGCGAAAGCGGCTGGTGCGCGAGCAACCGGAGCCGCTGGCGGTACCCCTGACATTGAATGAAAGCTGGTCCATGGATTTTATGCACGACCAACTGGCCGACGGCCGCAGCATCCGGCTGTTCAACGTCATCGACGACTTCAACTGCGAAGGGCTGTGCATTGATGTGGACTTCTCGTTGCCCTCGGTCCGCGTGATTCGTTCGCTGGATCAGATCATCGATCAGATCATCGAATGGCGTGGCAGGCCCCAGGCGATTCGGTGCGACAACGGCCCGGAATACGTCAGTGAAGCATTAAAGGACTGGGCGGCCGAGCGCGGGATCAAGCTGCAGTTCATACAGCCCGGCAAGCCACAGCAAAACGCCTATATCGAGCGGTACAACCGCACTGTCCGGTATGACTGGCTGGCGCACTACCTGTTCGATAGCGTCGCCGATGTCCAGGACTACGCCACCAAATGGCTATGGTCTTACAATCATGAGCGCCCGAACATGACGCTCGGCGGCATGACCCCGAAACAACGATCGGCCACCAGGGCCTAACCTCTACTTCCAGCGACCGCTAGAAATGGGGGAAATACCCGTACCGAAGAAAGAGCGACAATAAAACAATATGGATCTGCCCACGCTCACCGAAGAACAACTGACTAAGTTCCGCTGGATTCTCAACCGGTTTGATGAACACGTCCGTCTGCCGTCTCCCGACTACTGGAAGACCGTCACGAGCACGGATGTCTGGATTCGGATAGTTAGTCAAGTAGTTGTGGTTGGGAAAGCCGAGCCGGCGAAACGGCTGAAAGACCCCGACATCCGAGCGAAGTTGGATTACGAGCGCCTACGCGGAATGTCAGCGATCAAGGCAGCGAAGGAAATTGGGGAAGCATTACTCGCGATCAAGACTCGATACGTGTCCGATCTCCACCCAGAGTCATCCCCTAAGGTTGTAGCCCTCATCAAGAATCTGGCATTTCTGAAAACCTACGACGACGGCCCGCGAGGCTTTATTCGTGACGTGGCGGCATTGAAGACATCGGAGCAACGATGGAAGTATGTGGCGAAACACTTGTCCTACATAAAGAACAAGGGAGCACGTGATTTCCTTACAACCGGTTTTGGCTTGGCGACGGATCATATAGCTCTGGATAGCCGCGTCATGGGGATCGTGAATCGGATCGTGCCCGATTTGCCCGCTAAGGTCCAACCGACTGAATACGCCGCAATAGAGAAGTTTCTTGTTGATAGCGTGTGCCGCCCTCTCAAGATAACGGCTGCGCATTTGGACCAACTTCTCTTTTTATATCAGCGCCGGATCGTTGCTGGCCTTGGCTCGATCGAGCAAGCCGAGAATCTGACATCCGTCACCAGCGAGGCGCTGCTACGTCAGCATTGCCAGATCCTCTCAGAACTCAAGCGCAGACAGATTCTGCGAACCGGGAACAACCCGACAGGCGACTACGCCGAATGGCTTGCTGCTCAGAAGCTGGGTTTAAAGCTTCAAGGCAACAGCGCAAAAGGGTTCGACGCTGTCGATGCTTCTGGCAGGCGATACCAGATCAAAGCCCGTAGGATCGAAGCAGACACTCCCTCAATCCAGTTGAGTCCGATGCGTAACCTGACGCAGATGGAATTTGACGACCTGCTTGTCATCATCTTCAACGCGGATTTCGAAGTCAAAGAGGCACTCATAGTGCCTCACGCCGTCGCCTTGGCGGCGTCCAAGCATCGAGATCATGTGAAGGGCCACGTGCTTCTTGTTCGGGACTCTCTGCGGCAACGGGAAGGCGTGAAAGACGTAACTGAACAGCTTGCTTGAATCTCAGAAGACCACCCAACGGTGACGGGCGTCGCGGCGACCCCAAACCGACCAGCAGGCACATGACACGAAAATTGGTGGCAAACGTGTTGCGCTAAATGACCCGATTTGACCGTGACACCTGTCAGCCCTCGGAACTGGCCGCCCCTTGTAAACAGGGGCTTGGAGCGTTCTGGGGAGGTATATCCCTGATTCGACACCAGTTGTAGAAAGGCCGCTTTTCGAAAGAAAAGCGGCCTTTTGTTTTTCACGGACCGAAAGGACCAAAACGACGCCCCTCAGCGTCACGCGTGCCGCGGCGCCTCCACCGGCGGCGTACCGTTGTGAAACATCGTCTTCAGTTGGGAACGCAGCTCCGGCGAATCGGCATGTTTATGGACCGCGACCGCGTGCTGAACCGCGGCCTCCAGCAACTCGTTATCGGAATCCGCGGATAACGCGACAGAGCAGTGCATTTCGCTCGGAAATTCCCTGCAATCGATGTACTTGCGCGTCATTATGTTCTCCTCTGACCAAAATCGCGCGCTCCTGCGTGACTGGCCGCCCGGGAAGCCACGCGCAATGACGGCGCACGCATGCGTCTCTTTGCGATAAACGAAATCACTTCGAAAGTATAGGTCGCACCACCGGCCAGTCCAGTTCCACCATGCGCTCGGCACCGAAATCAAAAGCGCGCACATCGCGCTCAAGTACTGATCAACACCCGGCCGCTCGCCACGCCGATGCGCGCGCCGCCTGTCAGCCGAGCCCCTTGCCCGTGGCGTCCGAACGGATGGATCGGCGCATCCGTCTGCCGCCACGCATAGCGCTCGAATAGCTCGCGATAGCCTTCGATCACGAAGCCGCCGCATTTGCTCCGGTACGCATCGCGCCGCATCCGGTACGCGCGCGGCAGATGGAACCACGGCAGCCGCGGCAGATCGTGATGCACGAGGTGATAGTTGTTGTTCAGATAGAGCAGCCGCAGTAGCGCGCCCGCCTCGTTGATCACGGTGCGCGCCTTGGGATGCGTGGCCGCGCGATGCTCGTACAGCGAGCGCACCATCGACAGGCCGAGCGCGGGCCAAGCCACGGCAAGCAGGTACCACCACCACGGCACGCCCGCGTAGCGCTGCACGCAAGCGAGCAGCGCTATCACGGCCGCGATATGGCCGAGCCACATCGGGACGTGCCGATAGTCGCCGCGCCGCACTGCCCGCGACGCATCGATCAGCATGGCCGCGACGCTCATCGGCGGTCCGACCACGATGCGCCCGAGCAAGGTCTTGCGCGCATGCCACAGCGCGCGACGCCAGCCCGGCATGCGCACCCATCGTTCGGGCAGCACGTAATTGGTTTCGGGGTCGAAGCCCGGCACGGTCAGGCCTTCGTCGCGGTGATGTTCGAGGTGGCTCTCGCGGTAGAGCGTGTACGGAAACCAGACCGCGAGCGGCACCGAGCCGAGCAGCTGATTCAATCTTGGCCAGCGCGTCGGATGCCCGTGCAGAAGTTCGTGCTGGAGCGACATGTGCCACGCGCACAGCACGACGAGCACCGGCGTGCCCGCCCCGAGCGGCACGCGCCCGGCGCCGACGAGCAGCAGCACGGCCGCCCACCCGCCGTGGATCGCGACGATCAGCAGCCAGGTCGGCCACTCCGTGCGCGCGCTCCAGCGGGTTTCGAGCGCGGCGACCTCGCGCGCGTGATCTACGTCGAAATACTCGGCCATGTTCGATGCGTGAAAAGGCGAAACATCGGTTGCACGAAGGCGGTTCGAATCAGTCGGTATGCCCCGCCGGAGCGAGCGCGCGCGCCGCCTGTCCGAGCAGGTCGTAAACGGCGATCGCGAGCAGCGCGACGACGAGGCCGCCCTGCAAGACGAACGCGGTGTTCGAGGTTTGCAGGCCCGCGATGATCACGTCGCCGAGGCTCTTCGCCGCCACGGTCGAGCCGATCGTCGCGGTGCCGAGATTGATGACCACGGCCAGACGCAGGCCGTTGAGAATCACGGGCAGCGCGAGCGGCAGTTCGACGGAGAACAGGCGCTGCCGCGCGCTCATGCCCATCGCGCGCGCGGCCTCGAGCGTCGCGCCGGGAATGCCGGAAAGACCCGCGAGCGTGCTCTCGAAGATGGGCAGCAGCCCGTACAGCACGAGCGCCACGAGCACGGGCTTCACGCCGAAGCCGAGCGCGGGCACGGCCAGCGCGAGTACGGCGACGGGCGGGAAGGTCTGGCCGATGTTGACGATGCTGCGCGCGACGGGCAAGAACTCCGCGCCAGTTGGCCGCGTTACGAAGATCCCCGCGCAAATCGCGAGCAATGCGCCTATCGCGGTCGAGACGGCGACGAGTCCGAGATGGGCCAAGGTCAGATCGAGCAGGCTCGCGCGCTCGTAGAGCACGGGCGCGCCGTTGTCCGCGAACGGCGCAAACAGCGGCTCGACCCAGCGCGCGCGCAGCAGGAGCACGAGCAATGCGAGCAACAGCGCAATGCGGGCGATGGCGGCCACGGGTTTCATCGCGGCCGCCGCGCACGCGCGAGGATCGCGGCGAGCGAGATGCGGCGCCGGGCGATACCGTCGGCGTCGGCGACGGGGAGTGTCGGCACGCCGCGCCACAGCAGCGCGCCTAACGCGTCACGCAAAGTCGTGTCCGCGGGCAGCGGCGTGGCGGCCTTGTCGGGTTCGCCGTGCGCGATAGCAGTCGCGGCTGCTTCGGCGGCGTCAGCCGCTGCGCTCGCGTCGATGGCCTCGCTTGCTGCGCTTCCGTCGCTTGTCTTGATCGCTTCAGCCGCTTCCGCATCGTCCGTAGTCTCGGCCGCTTCAAACGTTTCGAGCGCGTCGAGCGCCTCGGCGGCTTCGTCGACGCGCATGAGCGCGAGCAAACGCAGCGCGCGGTCCGCGTCCCCGACCAGTCGCCGCACGAAATCCGTCGCGGGCCGCGCGAGAATCTGCTCGGGCGGCCCGGCCTGCAGCACGCGGCCATGATCCATGACGACGATCTGGTCGCCCAGGCGCAGCGCTTCGTCCATGTCGTGCGTGACGATCACGACCGTGATGCCGAGCCGCCGCTGCAGTGCCAGCAGATCGTCCTGCGCGCGTGCGCGGATGATCGGATCGAGCGCGCCGAACGGTTCGTCCATGAGCAGGATGTCGGGCTCGGCGGCGAGCGCGCGCGCCACGCCCACGCGCTGCTGCTGACCGCCCGACAGCGCATGCGGAAGCTTGTCCGCGTAGACGGCGGGATCGAGCCCGAAGCGTTCGAGCAATTCGCGCACGCGCGCCTCGATGCGCTGCGCGGGCCAGCCGAGCAGACGCGGCACCGTGCCGACGTTGCTCGCCACGGTCCAGTGCGGGAACAGCCCGTTGCCCTGGATCACGTAGCCGATGCCGCGCCGCAGCGCCACTTCGGGAAGCGTCGCGGTATCGACGCCGCCGATGCGAATCGTGCCAGCGTCGGGCTCGATCAGGCGGTTGATCATGCGCAGCAGCGTCGATTTCCCGCTGCCCGAGGTTCCGACGAGCGCGGTGATGCTGCCGCGCGGAATCGCGAGCGATACGTCGTCGACGGCGACGGTCGCGCCGAAGCGCCGGCTCACGCGGTCGATTTCGATCATGCGCGCCCCCCGCGGGCAAGCGCGGCCACTGCGTCGAACACGGCGGCGCCGGCGAACGCGAGCACGATCGTCGGAATCGCGCCGAGCAGCACAAGGTCCGTCGCCGACTGCCCGATGCCCTGAAAGATGAAGATGCCGAGTCCGCCGCCGCCGATCAACGCAGCCACGGCGGCGAGCCCGATGTCCTGCACGAGCACGATGCGCACACCGGTCAGGATCACGGGCAGCGCGAGCGGCAGTTCGACTTGCGCGAGACGCTGAACGGCCGTCATGCCCATGGCGGTAGCCGCCTCGACCGCTTGCGCGGGAACCTGCCGCAACCCGACCACGACGCTCGACACGACCGGCAGCAGCGAATACGCGAATAGCGCCGCGAGCGCGGGCGCGGTGCCGATGCCGCCGATCCCGAGCGCCGCGGCGAGCGGCACGTGCGCGGCCAGCAGGCCGAGCGGAACCATCAGGAGTCCATACAAAGCAATACTCGGAATCGTCTGCACGATGTTGAGTGCGGGCAGAATCGCGGCGCGCAACGGTGCGATCTGTGCACATGCGATGCCGAGCGGCACGCCCACGACGAGCGCGAGCCCGACCGCACCGCCGACCAGCGCGACATGACGGCCCACCTCCTGCCAGAACGACTCGGCGCGCACTGCGTATTCCTGCATGACCGACAGCCCGTCCCACCAGCCGGACCCACACAGCGCGCCGAGCACGGCGAGCGCGGCCGCGAGCATCGCCAGGCGGGCGAGCGGGCCCAGACCGAGCTTCGCGGCCGCATCGACGACGAGCACCGCATACG
>CAUPOD010000037.1:0-11255 GCA_963512745.1 uncultured Burkholderia sp.
GCTTCGCGCGGCGGATGGCCGGCGCGCGCGCGGCGCGACGGAACACCTTGACGACGCGCGGCGCGCAGGGCGGCGTGGGTGCGCCGTCGGCACTCTCGCCGTGCGCATCCGATGCGGTATCGGGTTCGGGCTTCCAGATCACGAGCAGCTTGCCGATGTGCTGGATCGGCGCGGCGTCGAGGCGATCGCAGATTTCGTCGCACAGCGTCTCGCGCGTGTCGCGCGAATCGTCTTCCACGCGGATCTTGATCAGCCGGTGCGCGTCGAGATGGCATGCAATCTCGGTCAGGACCGTGTCGGTCAAACCGGCCGCGCCGATCGTGACGACGGGCTTCAATGCCTGCGCGCGGGCGCGCAGCATCGTGCGTTCTGCGGAAGAAGGGGAAATGGCGGTCATGGGTTCGAGCGGGGAAATGACAATACAGGCCACTGCATGGCAATACAGACAACTACTCGCCCCGGTGGGCAACGGCGCAGCGTATTATTGAGATAGATGGTCGCGAAGAGCAACGTTGCATAATACGACACCCGAGATTTGCGTCGTCCAAACCGGCATTTATCTCATTAATTGTGGACACTGTCGTTTCGTATATATCCGGCTGCTGCATCACATCAACCTCGGAACTTGAGCCAAATCGCCATGAGCAATCTTGAGACTCCTGAAGTCATTCCGGTTCCGCCCGGTTTTCGCTGCGGTTCCATCGCCATCGTCGGGCGCCCCAACGTGGGCAAATCGACGCTGATGAACGCGCTGGTCGGCCAGAAGATCAGCATCACGTCGCGCAAGGCGCAGACCACGCGGCACCGCATCATCGGTATCAACACCACGCCCGACGCGCAATACGTGTTCGTCGATACGCCGGGCTTCCAGACGCGCCACGACGCCGCGCTCAATCGTTCGCTGAACCGCGCGGTCACCTCGACGCTGAGTTCGGTCGACCTGGTCCTGTTCGTGATCGAGGCGCTGCGCTTCGGCCCCGAGGATCAGCAAGTGCTCGACCTGATCCCGCCCGGCACGCCGACCTTCCTGATCGCAAACAAGCTCGACCGCGTGCTCGAGAAGGAAAAGCTGTTCCCGTTCATCGAGGAGACGGCCAAGCTGCGCGAGTTCACCGAGATCGTGCCGCTGTCGGCCAATAGCCCGGCCGACGTGCAGCGCCTGCTCGAACTGATCAAGCCGTATCTGCCCGAAAGCGGCCCGATGTACGCGGAGGACGACCTGACCGACCGCAGCGAGCGTTTCCTCGCGGCCGAAATCCTGCGCGAAAAGCTGTTCCGCTGGACCGGCGACGAGCTGCCGTACACGAGCACGGTCCTCATCGAAAAATTCGAGCAGGAAGGCCGCCTGCGCCGCGTGTTCGCGACGATTCTGGTCGAACGCGACGCGCACAAGGCAATGGTGATCGGCAAGCAAGGCGAACGCCTGAAACAGATCAACACGGAAGCCCGCCAGGACATGGAGAAGCTGTTCGACGGCCCCGTGTATCTGGAAACGTTCGTGAAGGTCAAGAGCGGCTGGGCCGATAACGAAGCGGGTCTGCGCGCTTACGGGTACGAGTAAGTTTAGGCAGGCGGTACGCACGCGCTAGACGAGTCATCGCTAGCCGAAACGACAAGGGGTTGCCGGCGAAGGTCGGCAACCCCTTGTGCATTACAGGTCTCGTCGAGCCGTTTTCGCATAGATGCGCGTGTTGCGGAGGCTTCCGTCCGGGGCGGTCCGTTCGCGCGGCACGATCTTTTCCAAATTCATCCCGGCGCGTTCGCATAATCTCCAACTGCGCGCGTTCGCATCGTCCGTAACGGCCTCCACGCGGCGCGCCGCCAGCGCCGCCGAGAAGGCGAAATCGAGCAAAGCCGAGACGCCTTCGGTCATGAGTCCGCGTCCCATGAACGGCGTGCGGCCCCACCAGCCGATTTCGAACGTCCGCGTATCCCAGCGCGGCCTATGCAGGCCGCTGCATCCGATTAGGATTTCGGCATCGCCGGCATCGCGCAAAAGAAACAGCACGGGAAAATCGCGCCGTGCGAGGAAATTGGCGGCAGCGGTACGGCAATAGGCTTCGGACGCTTCGACCGACGGCTCCGCGAGCGCCCACGGCATAAAGGCCGGAAATGCTCTCAGCGCGTCGAGCGATTCGACGGTCGCGGCGAAAACCTTTTGCCCGTCGCCGGGACGCGGCGCGCGAATGATCAGCCGCTCGCTGCGAATCGTATCGGGGAGATCGATACCGGGAGAGTTCATGGGCGCATGCGCGAATGGAATCGCCAAACGATAACGTAAAGTCCGGCGTATTCCAATTCATGCGGAACGATCAGCCCGCGGCGTCAGCCTCGATCTCGTCGTACCGCTTGGCCTTGAAGATCAGCATCGAGACGATCCAGCTCAACGCAAAGATGCCGATCACGGCAAAGCCGATCATGCCAGACGCGCCGTCGTCGGTCAGCTTGGCGACCGAGTCCCAGAACCGTCCTGAAGGGTTGTACCAGTCCCGCACCAAGCCCAGCGTTTCGAGTGCACCGACGCCTAGCGCGACGGCCACCGAAACCGATGTGATCGCAATGTTGTAGTAGAGCTTGCGCAGCGGCTTGGCGAACGCCCAGCCATAGGCGCCGAGCATCAGGATGCTGTCGGCCGTATCGACGAGCGCCATGCCCGCCGTGAACAATGCCGGGAACAGCATGATCGACCAGATCGGCAACCCCTGATTGGCCTGCGCCGCCGAAATCCCGAGCAGCCCGACCTCGGTCGCGGTGTCGAAGCCGAGGCCGAAGAGGAAGCCGACCAGATACATCTGCCAACTGCTCCCGACCATGCCGAACAATCGCCGGCACAAGCGGCTCAGGAGGCCGCGCCGGGACAGCAGCAGATCCACCTCGTCCTCCGAATAGGCGCCGCCCGCCTTGACCCGGCGAAACGTCGCGACGATGGATTTCAGGACCAGCAGGTTCATGACCGCGAGCGCGACCAGAAAGCATGCCGAGACGAGCGTGCCGAACACCGCGCCGGCATTCGCAAGCGGCTCGAAGCGGTCCTTGACGGCCGCGGCGCTCAGCGCCACCACGGCCGAGAGGCAGAACACGACGGTCGAATGACCGATCGAGAAGAAGAAGCCGACGCCGAGCGGCCGCTTGCCCTCCTGCATCAGCTTGCGTGTGACGTTGTCGATGGCCGCGATGTGATCGGCGTCGACCGCGTGGCGCAGGCCGAACGTGTAGGCGAGCACGCAGGTGCCGAGCAGGACCGGAAACGCATGGAACACGACGGCCGCCACCGCCCATAGCGCGACGTTCGCCGCGCCCAGAGAAATCGCCATGGCCACGATCCTGCGCCGCAATGCACGGTTGTGGCCGGTCAATGCGGCTTTAAACGCGTCGAACATTTCCCTGGCTCCCGTCATCGATCATGCGTGCTCCATGTGTGCTCCATGTGTGCTCCAGTGCGTTCCAAACAAAGCGACGCCCCAAGGTCGGAGCGTCGCTCCAACTCTTGGAGCGTCGCGGGTACGTAGCCCGCCGCGGTTCAGCGCACGGCGATCGCGCGATAGACCACCGCCGCGATGATGCCGCCGATGAACAGCGAGAAGTTCGCGAGGCCGCTGAACGCGGGAATCATCACGCAGAGGATCGCGATGATCGCGGCCGGCACGAGGGCCATGACGGCGCGGCGGTTCACGCCGTTCTGATACCAGTACAAGCCCAGCGGGTTGACCGTGTAGAGATCGTCGACGACGGTCTTGCCGCGCCGCACGAGATAGTAGTCGACGATCAGCACGCCGTACAGCGGCCCGATGAAGCTGCCGAGCACGTCCAGCGTGTAGTGGATCACGTCCGGGTTGTTGAACAGGTTCCACGGCGTGATGAAGACCGAGGCCACGGCGGCCAGCATGCCGCCCATGCGCCAGCTGATGCGGCTCGGCGCGACGTTCGAGAAATCGAAGGCCGGCGACACGAAGTTCGCGACGATATTGATGCCGATCGTGGCGATCGCGAAGGTCAGCGCGCCGAGCACCACGGCCGTGGTGCTGTCGATGCGGCTCACGGTTTCGACGGGGTCGGTGATGAGCTGGCCGAATACCACGTACGTGGCGGACGTGGTCACCACCGTCACGAGCGAGAACGCGAGGAAGTTGAGCGGTAGGCCCAGGAGGTTGCCGAGCTTCACTGCGTTCATGCTCTTGCCGTAACGGGAAAAATCGCCGAAGTTAAGCGTCGGACCGGAGAAATACGACACCACGAGCGCGATGGCCGTGATCATCACGGGCACGGCGTCGAGGCCGTGGTATTTGACCGCGCCGAGATTCAGGCCGATGTTCTGCCAGCCGGCCCGCGCGACCATGTAGCCGGCCAGGATGAACATGACGACGTACACGGCCGGCCCGGCGAAATCGATGAACTTCTTGATGGTTTCCATGCCGTGCCAGAACACGAGCGCCTGGATCACCCACAGCGTCATGAAACCGACCCAGCCGAGCATCGACAAGCCGAGCAAACCGTGCTGATGCACGTCGGCGTAAGGCACGAGCTGCGGAAAGAACTTGAGCACGACTACGACCAGCGCGCTCGATGCGAGGTAGGTTTGAATGCCGTACCAAGCCACCGCGATCAGGCCGCGAATCACGGCCGGCACATTCGCGCCGAGCACGCCGAAGGTCGCGCGGCACGCGACCGGATACGGAATGCCGGCCGCCTGGCTCGGCCTGGCGATGAGGTTTGCGAAGAAATTGACGATCGAGATGCCGATCAGCAGACAGATCAGCACCTGCCAGCTCGTGAGCCCGAGCGCGAACAGGCTGCCCGCGAACACGTAACCGCCGACGCTGTGCACGTCCGACATCCAGAACGCGAAGATGTTGTATGCGCCCCATGTCTGCGGACGCAGCGGCGCGAGGTCATGGTTATACAACCGGTCGCTGTACGCGGCTGAATCCGGTAGAGCGGAAATCGGCTCGTCGGTTCCTAGAACCGCGGCGTTGCCGGGCGTTGCGCTGAACTCTGCCATGACCTCTCCTCAATGTCGACGCGATGCGGGGAAACAATCGGGACTTCGCGAATTACGCGGCACTTCCTGCGTTCGATACGGATGACGAAGTAAATTCACCTGTTTCCGGTACGCATCGACCTGTCATGGCACGCATCACGCGAACACGAAACCCATCATAGGGTGGACATAAAGATTGTCAACAATTTAAATTTGATTCCGGAGCTTATACGGCATTAGAGTCACGCAACTTCCATTCCACGCCGGAATATCTACCGCGGCGCGGCGATTTTCGATTGCACTCGACGTTTTAGTGCAAGTTCGCACCAAATTCCGTCCACATGCCCCATAGCAGGGAATTTCGCGTCGGAACGGACCCTCGCGCGATGCGCTGTTTGATACCGCGAGCGAAATTTCCAGGAGCAGGCATACTTAAAGTATCAGAAGGCGACACTCAAATTTGTCTACGATTGCATTGATATATTGTCGACAAAATAGTCTCGTTTATTAAATAACACTGCCGTTGCCGCTGTACGTGGAAATTTGTCGGTGGCATGGTGGCGGTATCCAGACTCGGAGCCGCGGCCTTGCTGCACGGCCGCCATTCATGAACGAAAGCGCGCATATCGTCGAGCCCGCATACGACTTGGCCCAGGGCGCGGCCACAGGACTCTCCGCGTGGCCCGCCCGCCTAGAGCTCGGCTTCTCGCGACGCGGCGACCGTACGGCACTGTCGCACCGCCGTCATTACGGCCCGCTGCGCGTGCAGAAGCCGCTGTACCCGGAAGGCGACGCGATCTGCCATGCAGTGATCGTGCACCCGCCCGCGGGCATCGCGGGCGGCGACACGCTCGACATCGAGGCGCGGCTCGCCCCGTATGCGCACGCGGTGCTCACGACGCCCGGCGCGACCAAATGGTACAAATCGAACGGCCGGCGCGCACGGCAGCGCATCGCGCTGCACGTCGGCGCGCATGCGAAGCTCGATTGGCTGCCGCAGAACAACCTCGTGTTCGACCACGCGCATGCATCGCTCGATTTCGAACACACGCTCGGCGAAGGCGCGAGCGCGATCGGCTGGGACGCGACGCAGCTCGGCCGGCAGGCGGCCGGCGAGCGGTGGTCGGCCGGCACGCTGCGTATGACATCGCGTATCGCGCGCGTGAGCGGCGAGCACGGCGACCTTTCCGATGGTGACTGCGTTCAGTTCGAACATGCTTGGGCCTGCCAAGCGGGCGCCCGGCCCCCCCCCTCTCTCTGGCACCCTCCTCTGCCGCGAACGAAACGCTGCTCTGGTTCGAGCGCGCGCGCCTCGCCGCCGACGATCCGCTGCGCGACGCGCCGCAGGGCCTCGCCGGCTATCCGGCGTTCGGCGTGCTGTGGGCCATAGGACCGGCCTGCACCGCCGATCTCGCGCAGACGCTCGCGGCCACGCTGCCGTTCGACGACGCGCTGCGCGCGGGCGCCACCTGCGTCGCACCCGGCGTGCTGCTGGTGCGCGTGCTGGCGCGCTCGATGGAACCGCTGCAGCAGTTGCTGACGCGCTGCTGGATGGAGTTGCGTCCGCTCGTGCACGGCGTCGAGGCGGTGCCTCTGCGCTTATGGAACACCTGAAGTGGCACACCCGACATGGCACATCCGGCGCACGGGAAATTGACTGGCTATACTGACCCTTACTTGCGCACTACCTCGCGCACTAACGCATCGAGACACCCCATCGAGATCCTCAACCGATGAAGCTCACCCCCCGCGAAAAAGACAAACTGCTGATCTTCACCGCCGCGCTGCTCGCCGAACGGCGCCGCGCGCGCGGTCTGAAACTGAACTATCCCGAAGCCGTCGCGTTCATCACGGCCGCACTGATGGAGGGCGCGCGCGACGGCCGCAGCGTCGCCGACCTCATGCATTACGGCACCACGCTGCTCACGCGCGACGACGTGATGGAGGGCGTACCCGAGATGATCCCCGACATCCAGGTCGAGGCGACGTTTCCCGACGGCACGAAGCTCGTGACCGTACACCATCCGATTCCGTGACGAGGAGCCGCGCATGATTCCCGGAGAACTGCTGATCGACGACGGCGACATCGAACTGAACGTGGGCCGCGCGACGCGCACGCTGAGCGTCGCGAACACCGGCGACCGCCCCGTGCAGATCGGCTCGCATTTCCATTTCTACGAGGTGAACCCCGCACTCGCGTTCGACCGCGAAGCCGCGCGCGGCTTCCGGCTCAACATCGCGGCGGGTACCGCCGTGCGCTTCGAGCCGGGACAGGAGCGCACGGTCGAACTCGTCGAGCTGGCCGGCAAGCGCGTTGTGTACGGCTTCGACGCGAAGGTGATGGGGCCGCTCTAACGCGCGGCCGTCGTCCCTCTTTTACCGGCGAGCCAACTCGCCGGGGCTCCAATCGATCGAGAACATCCGCAGGACTTTGTCATGACCTTACGCATCAGCCGCCGCGCCTACGCGGAAATGTTCGGCCCCACCACCGGCGACCGCGTGCGCCTGGCCGACACGAACCTCGTCGTCGAGGTCGAGCGCGACTACACCGTGTACGGCGACGAAGTGAAGTTCGGCGGCGGCAAGGTGATCCGCGACGGCATGGGCCAATCGCAGCTGCCCGCCGCCGAGGTCGCCGACACGATCGTCACGAACGCGCTGATCGTCGATCACTGGGGCATCGTGAAGGCCGACATCGGCATCAAGGACGGCCGCATCTGGCGCATCGGCAAGGGCGGCAATCCGGACGTGCAGCCCGGCGTGACGATTCCGATCGGCGCGGGCACCGAGGTCATCGCGGGCGAAGGCATGATCGTCACGGCGGGCGGCATCGACACGCACATCCATTTCATCAGCCCGCAGCAGATCGACGAGGCGCTCGCGAGCGGCGTGACGACGATGATCGGCGGCGGCACGGGCCCCGCCACGGGCACCAACGCGACGACCTGCACGCCGGGGCCGTGGCACATCGAACGCATGCTGCAGGCCGTGGACGGCTGGCCCATGAACATCGGCCTGCTCGGCAAGGGCAACGTGAGCCTGCCCGAGCCCGCGCTCGAACAGATCGCAGCCGGCGCGATCGGGCTCAAGCTGCACGAGGACTGGGGCTCGACGCCGGCCGCGATCGACAACTGCCTGTCCGTCGCGGACGACACCGATACGCAGGTCGCGATCCACACCGATACGCTGAACGAATCGGGCTTCGTCGAAGCCACGGTCGCGGCGTTCAAGGGCCGCACGATCCACACGTATCACACCGAGGGCGCGGGCGGCGGCCACGCGCCCGACATCATCAAGGTGTGCGGCGAGGCCAACGTGCTGCCGTCGTCGACCAATCCGACGCGGCCGTACACGGTCAACACGCTCGACGAGCATCTCGACATGCTCATGGTGTGCCATCACCTCGATCCGGCCATCGCCGAGGACATCGCGTTCGCCGAATCCCGCATCCGCCGCGAGACGATCGCGGCCGAGGACATCCTGCACGACCTCGGCGCGCTGTCGATGCTGTCGTCCGATTCGCAGGCGATGGGCCGCGTGGGCGAGGTCATCATCCGCACCTGGCAGACCGCGCACAAGATGAAGGCGCAGCGCGGCACGCTGCCGGGCGATACGGCGCGCCACGACAACTTCCGCGTCAAGCGCTACATCGCGAAGTACACGATCAATCCGGCGCTCACGCACGGCATCGCGCACGAGGTCGGCTCGATCGAGCCGGGCAAGTGGGCGGATCTCGTGCTGTGGGAGCCCGCGTTCTTCGGCGTGAAGCCGTCGCTGATTCTCAAGGGCGGCATGATCGCGCTCGCGCAGATGGGCGACCCGAACGCGTCGATCCCGACGCCGCAGCCCGTGCACTACCGCGAAATGTTCGCGACGCGCGGCCGCGCGCTCGCGCGCACGTCGCTCACGTTCGTGTCGCAGATGGCCGAGGCGGCCGGCGTCGCCGAGCGCTACGGGCTGCAGAAGCGCATCGCCGTGGTGCGCAACTGCCGCAACGTGACCAAGGCCGACATGATCCACAATCATTGGCAACCGTCGATCAGCGTCGATCCCGAGACCTACCAGGTGATCGCCGACGGCGAACTGCTGACCTGCGAACCGGCCGCGGTGCTGCCGATGGCGCAGCGGTATTTTCTGTTTTGATTTTGAGCGCGCAGAGGGCGCCTGCCATGAGAACCATCGACAAACTGCTGCCGCGCGGCACGAAAATCGCGCAAGTGCTGGTCGCGCGCGCGCCGACGCTGACGCTGTCGTACGAATCGCGCTGCAAGAGCCGGCTCGCCGTCACGCTCGATACCGGCGAGGAAGCGGCGCTCGTGCTGCCGCGCGGCACGATCCTCGCCGACGGCGACCTGCTCGTGGCCGACGACGGCGCGCTGATCCGCGCGATCGCGGCGCCGCAGGCCGTGCTCGTGGTGCGCGCGCCCGATGCGCTGACGCTCACGCGCGCGGCCTATCACCTCGGCAACCGGCATACGCCGGTCGAAGTCGGGACCGACTACCTGAAGCTCGAAGCCGATCCGGTGCTCGAAGACATGCTGCTCCGGCTCGGCGCACGCGTCGAGCGCGCGGAATTGCCGTTCTCGCCGGAAAGCGGCGCGTATGGCGGCGGTCACAAGCATGGGCACGACGCGACGTTCGCGGAAGACTATGCGCTCGCGCAGAAGGTCTTTACCGAGCATCACGGGCACGACCATGGGCATGCGCACGGCCATGACCACTCGCACGATCACGGCCATGACCACGGCGACCACGCCCACCGCCATGCGCATCGCTGAACTGACCGCGCTGCTGCACCTCGCGTCGCCGGCGTTGCCGATCGGCGCGTTCAGCTATTCGCAGGGCTTGGAAACCGCGATCGATCTCCAGTTCGTGCACGACGCCGACAGCGCCGGCCGCTGGATCGCGAGCGGCATCGAGCATGTGCTCGCGCGTGGCGAACTGCCGTTCGTCGCGCATCAGATCGAGCGCTGGCATACGCACGATCCGGCCGCGCTCGCGCAAGCCAACGCGGAGTTCGCCGCGAGTCGCGAATCGGCCGAGCTGCGCCGCGAAACCGAACAGATGGGCTGGTCGCTACGCCAGCTATGCATGCAGCTCGAATGGGGCGACGCCGCACGGCGCGCCACGCTCGCCGCGCTCGATCCCGTCACGCAGCCGACCGCCTACGCGTTCGCGGTGCATGCCAACGGCATCGGCACCGAAGCCGCACTCGCAGCCTATACATTCAGCTGGGCCGAGAACCAGGTCGCGGCCGCGCTCAAAGCCGTGCCGCTCGGCCAGCTCGCGGGCCAGAAGATCCTCGTCGCGCTGCGCCCCGCGCTCGACGCCGCGGTGGCGCGCGCGCTGGCCACGCCGCCCGATGCGGTGAACACGTTCGCGCCGCAGCTCGGCATCCTGTCGTCGCGCCACGAGAACCAATATTCGCGGCTGTTCCGTTCCTAGCCGCGTTACGACGCCCCTTACCTTCCGAATCGCGATGAACTCACCTCATACCCTGTCCGCCTCCCCCGCGCGCACCAAGAAACTGCCGCCGCTACGCGTCGGCATCGGCGGCCCGGTCGGCTCCGGCAAGACCACGCTGCTCGAAATGCTGTGCAAGGCGATGCGCGCGCGCTACAACCTCGTCGTGATCACCAACGACATCTACACGAAGGAAGACCAGCGCCTGCTCACGGTCGCGGGAGCGCTCGAACCCGAGCGCATCATGGGCGTGGAGACGGGCGGCTGCCCGCACACGGCCATCCGCGAGGACGCGTCGATCAACCTCGAAGCGGTCGACCGCATGCTCGCGCGCTTCCCCGAAGCCGACATCGTGTTCATCGAATCGGGCGGCGACAACCTCGCGGCGACCTTCAGCCCCGAGCTGTCCGACCTGACCATCTACGTGATCGACGTCGCCGGCGGCGAAAAAATTCCGCGCAAGGGCGGCCCCGGCATCACGAAATCGGATCTGCTCGTCATCAACAAGACCGATCTCGCGCCCCTGGTCGGCGCGAACCTCGACGTCATGGCGGCCGATGCGCAGAAGATGCGCGGCGAGCGGCCGTTCGTGATGTGCAATCTGAAGGCGCTCGACGGGCTCGATCAGGTCATCGCGTTCATCGAAAAGAAGGGATTGTTCGTTGGCTAAATTGTTGACAATCATTGTGCTCTACAATCTTTCATGAAATGACGATTAATCGTTGATATATTTGAATTAACTCACATTACACAAACATTACAAAATACAACCCACTGACTTACCGCGCAAAAATTGTTGACAATGCGTCCGCTC
>CAUPOD010000038.1:0-11239 GCA_963512745.1 uncultured Burkholderia sp.
TTTTTTTTTTTTTGTGTGGGGGGGGGGTTTTTTTTAATACCCCACCCCCGCTGGGGCGGGGGGAACGGGGGTTGGGGGGGGGCCCCCCCACCGGCGTTTTCGGTAAGCTGCGTCGAGCTGCCGTAGCAATTACACTTGGGTGGTGCCAGCGTCTCCGATGCGTGTCCCGCCGATGAATTCACCGACCGACTTGATAACCGAGCGGCTCCGCTTGCGGCGAACGCGGGCGGGCGATGCGCCGGTGCTGTTTCGCAACTACACCGGCGATCCGGAATGTTCGCGGTATTTGCAACGCCTGCCGCATAAGGACGCGAATCAAACGCAAGCGATGCTCGACACATGGTGCGAGAAGCGCTGGGACGAACCGGGCGCGCCATTTGCATGGGTGATCGCATTGCGCGAGAGCGATGAGCCGGTCGGGCTCTTTCTGGCGATTCCGCAGGACCATGCCACGCAAATCCACTACGGCATTGCACGGCGTTGCTGGGGGCAATCGTTGGTCGCCGAGGCGGGGCGGGCGGTTCTGGATGCGTTGCGGCGCAATCTGCAGACACGGCGTGTCTGGACCCTCCTGCGATGTGGAAAACACAGGCTCCCGCCGCGTGTTGGAGAAGCTCGGTTTTTGCCAAGAGGGCATTTTGCGGAGCGAGTTGACGCTGCCTGCGTTCGGCGGGGCGGCTCGCGACTGCTATGTGTTTTCGATGAACGAGGCAGCGCTATCGCCCGCGGCAGTGGGGCGATAGCGCCCGCGTTCAAGCGGTGCCGCTATTCCAGGAAGCACCCGAAACCGCTCAATGCTTCTCCACTCTGGCCGCTACCCAATCCATCAGCCCGAACAGCAGCCCCGATACCACGAACGTCAAATGCACGATGACGAGCCAGCGGATACGCGTTTCGTCCATCACGACGTTCGGTTCCGAGAGCCGCATGAACGAGCGCAGCAGCGAGATCGCGGAGATCGCGACGATCGAACCGATCAGCTTCATCTTGAGGCCCGAGAAGTCGAGCGAGCCCATCCAGCGCGGCCGATCCTCGCTGCCTTCGGTGTCGATCTTCGACACGAAGTTCTCGTAGCCGGAAAAAATCACGATGACGACCAGATTGCCGGCCAGCGACAAATCGATCAGCGTCAGCACCGATAGAATGATTTCGTCCGGGGTGGACGACAAAAGATTCGGCACGATGTGCACGAGGTCGCTGACGAGCGCGACGAGCAGCATGATCAGCGACAGCACCAGCGCGACATAGAACGGCGCCAGCAGCCAGCGCGAATTGAACAGCATTCGTTCCAGCAATCTTTCCATGATTTTCCTTCGGGCTTCGCGCTGCGTTTTGTAGGGAACGGCGTGGGCCGGCGCGTCGGGCCGCCGCCGCAGTCGGACGCCCCATTATCTGCCATGACCTTTCTTATATGAAAGGATCAGATTGGCGCAAATCGCACCGGATCAGCTGCCGCCAAGGGCACACTTTGATCCGCCAGTCCCCGCGCTTCCTAAGCGTTACCGCATCGCACGCCGGTTATCGACGCGCTCCCGCAAAATCGAATCGGTCAGCGTGCGCGCCTGCGCGTGCGTTTTGGCATCGAGCACGGCAATCGCGATCGCCACCGAGAAAATCACCAGGCTGAACGTAATGACGATCCCGGCCAGCCAAGGCACGGGCATGTTCAAATAGGCCGAGATCGAGTAGGTTCCCGGCGCGAAATGCGCGGCGGCCATGCCGCTGTAGTGCATGCCGCACACCGCGCATCCCATCACGACCGCGGCGCAACTCTGCCGCATGCGCCCGAGCCGGCTGTGGCGGCGCAGATCGAACGCGAGCAGCAGCGCCGCGCCGCTCGCCAGAATCGCGATCCCGATCGACAACGCCACGAGCAGCGGCGAATAACCGATGGCGGGACACAGATCCATCGCACGCATGCCGAGGTAGTGCATGCCGGCCACGCCGAGCCCCATCGCGACGGCGCCGCCGGCGAGCGGCCCCCAATGCAGCTCGTAGCGGCACAACGGCAGGAAGCCGATGGTCGAGGCGATCATCGCGACGAGCAGCGATGCGGCGGTAATGGGAAGGCTGTATCCGACGGCGATCGGCAGGTGAAACGCGAGCATCGCGATGAAGTGCATCGACCAGATGCCGAGCCCCATGATGCAGCCGCCGAACGCGATCCACGGAGCGATCGGCCGGTTGCCGATCACGTCGAGGCGGTTCGAGATGTCCAGGGCCGCGAACGATGCGAGCACCGCCAGGAGAAAAGACAGGACGACAAGTGCAGGGTCGTAAGTACCATTCATGATCGTTATTGGTTTGATTGGTCTCTTGGTCCGACTTACTAGGGCGTAATCCGATTACCGTGTATTACGTCCTCCTCGTATCGCGGAGTATACGCAGGAAGTCGTTGGTATGAACATAAAGCGGACTGCGGGTTGTACTAGTTTTTTAATCCGCCGCCCGCAGGGAAGGGGAGAGCGCGCCGCTGCGCGCGCGTGAACCGCGCCGCTGGTGTCGCTGATATCAGCGCATGTTGTCCATGATGCCGCGTCGCCCGTTGCCCGAGCGTTCGCGCTGGCGATCGGGGCCGTCCTTCGTGCAGCGGCGGATCACGGCCCAGTACGAGTTCGCCACGCAGTCCATGCCGTCGTAGTAGCCGCGCGCCGCCAGCAGCCGGTGCAGGCGGCGCAGCTTGTACGGCGGCACGGCGGCGGCCAGGTGGTGTTCGACGTGGTAGTTCACGAAGTTCGGTGAGATCAGCAGCCGCCCGAGCGGGCCGGGCAAGGTCGTGCCCGTGTGCTGGCGCGGGTCGCGGCTGAATGGCTCGGCGACGCCGCCGTGCTCGCCCATCACGCGCAGCCGCACGAAGAGCGGGAAGAAGAACACCTGTCCGATCCACCAGCACACGTACACCTGCGGCACGCCGAGCGCATACAACGCGCCGAACAGCAGCGCGTGCGAGACGAGGAACGGCATCCCGCTGCGCAGCCTGAAGCTCTGGATATGGAACACGATGTTCTTCACGCCGTTCAACCCGGACAGGTCGCGCGTGAACTTGCGCAGCAGGCTCGCGCGCGTGGCCGGATAGCCGTCGACGAACGCGAGGTCCGGGTCTTTCACGGTGCCGGCTGTGCGGTGATGTTCGAGATGCCCTTTGCGGTAGATCGCATAGGGGACGTTCGGCAGCGCGCCGAAGAGCCAGGTACCGGCCCACTCGTTGAGTTTTTTCGACTTGAAGAAGCTCGCGTGCGCGGTGTCGTGCGTGAGCACGCCGAGCGCGAGCGCGCGGCCGCCGAGCACGACCGACGCGATGAGCCATGCGAGTGGGTTGTGCCAGAAGGCGGGCAGCGCGAAGGCGGCGGCGATCAGCGCGAAGTTCTCCAACGCGATCTGCCACGCGCGCAGATCGGCCGGCGCGGTCAATGCGGCCAGTTCGGATTTGTCGATCGCCTTGAGAATGGACATCGGCCTGCGCGCTCGCGTGCTGGTACGGAATAGTGTACTGAACCTAACGAAATCCTAGCTTGGCAACGGCTGCGCGAATAAGGAAAATTCAGCCATGCAGCGGGCGTTTTCGGACAACATGGAGCGAGCGGAACGATGGAGCAGGTGCGCGTCAGTATCTATGTGGACAATGGCTGCTGGGCCGGTTCGGCCTTGCTGATCAAGGAACTGCTCGCGGTCGCGGGGACGTTGCAGGCGCGTAGCGGTGATTTGTCGCGCAGCAGCTTGTTCGAGGTCACGCTGGTCGGGCCGACGCGGCAGCCTGTCGCGTCGTTTACCGGCCCGGCGCTCGTGCCCGACAAGAGCCTGCGCAACGCGCCGCCGGCGCAGATCGTGATCATTCCGTCGTTCTTTCTCGCGAACGACGGCCGCCAGCCCGTCACTGCGGCTTTCAAGCGCTGGGTGATGCGCGCCCACGAAGCGGGGGCGTTCCTGGTCGCATTGACGAGCGGCGTGCGCCTGCTCGCGGAGACGGGGCTGCTGGACGGCCACGAAGTGACGGGCAATCTGTCCGACCAGCGGACGTTTTCGGCCTGCTATCCGCGCATCCGCTTCTCGCCGCATACGCCGCTGATCATCGACGGCCGCGTGATCAGCACCGCGAGCATCAACCCGTCGATCGACGCGTGCGCATATCTCGTCGGCCATTTCTTCGGGCAGCGCGCGGCGCAGAAATTCGCGCGCTTCACGAACTCCGTCGCGCAGCCCACCTATGAGCAACTCGCGCTCGCGATGACGCCGTACAAGCAGCATGCCGACCAGCGCATCAAGCACGCGCAGGCGAATCTCGAACGCTACTTCATGCAGGAGGTGTCGATCGGCGACGCGGCGCGCCAGGCGTCGATGAGCGTGCGCAACTTCACGCGGCGCTTCCAACTGGCGGCCGGGATCGCGCCGGTCAAATACCTGACGCTGTGCCGCGTCGAACACGCGAAACATCTGCTCGCGCAGCGTGGCGCGTCGATTCGCGAGATCGCGCTGCAGTGCGGCTTCAACGAGGAAGCCACGTTCCGCCGCGCGTTCAAGCGCAGCTGCGGGGTCACGCCTTCGCGGTACCGGACCTCGCTTTGACGCGCCGCGGCTTCGGCGCGACGCCGATACGCCCATCGCGCGCGAGCACGAGCGCGACGAGCTGCTCCGCGATGGTCTCGAACGCGGGATGGTGCTGCGAAACGTACAGCCATTTGCCCAGCACCGGATGCGGGCGCAGCGCGGGAAGCTCGGCGATCAGCGCGGCCTGCCGCTCCTGCGAGGTGCACACGAGCATGCCGTTCCACGGTTCGTCGCGGTCGGCCGCGACCAGGCACAGCAGGCCGCCGAAATAGGCGGCATCGCAGCCGAACATCAGTTTGAGGCGATAGGACGGATCGCGTTCGAGCGGTTCGAAAAACCACGTAAGCGGATTGGGCGCGCGGGTTGCCATGAAGGGGGCTCTCAAGGGCGGCGGTTTATATGCCGTAAGCAAGAATAGCGCAGTGTCCCACGTACAATAGCTTCCTCTCGTTCACGAATCGCCGTCGATGCCGTCGCACGCCCCGTACTACCGGCTACCTTTCAAAACGCTGGCAATCGCGTTGGCCGCGTGGTTCGTCCTGGCGTTGCTCGTCGTCGCCCTGTTCGCCCTCTCCGAAATCACGCGCCTGCGCCGCGAGTTCATCGCGCAGAGCGAGACCACCTACGAGATCATCCGCCAGCGCCTCGACCAGAACGAGGCGGTCATGACGGGCGTCGCATCGCTGCTGCACACGTTTCCGGGCGTGGAGTCGGCGGGTCTGCGCGATTACGCGCATCAGATGCTGATCCGTTATCCGCACATCTACATGATCGAGCTGCAGCCGCGCGTGGCGCAGGCCGATCTTCCGCGTTTCGAGGCGTGGGCGAAGCAGCAGATCTACCCCGACTACTTCGTCAAGGACTACGGCTACCGCAACCTGCGCAGCTGGCGTCCGGTGTCGCCGCGCCCCGTGTATTACCCGATCACGTTCATGGAGCCGCAGACCAAGGAGGCGCTGCCGGTGCTCGGCCTCGACGTCTATGCCGACGACAAGTTCCACCGCGCGATCGCGGAGACGATCCGCACGGGCCAGGCGACGATCTCGGCGCCGTTCGATCTGTACGAGGGCGGCCGTGCCTACCTGATCTTCAAGGCCGTGTACGCCGATGCGCCGAGCGCCGGGCTGCAGGGGCCGCGCGTGGCGACGCGCGTGGTGTCGATGCTGATCCACACGGGCAAGTTTCTCGCCCGCAGCGAGGTGCCGCCGTCGGTCGGCAGCATGCACATCTACGAGCAGGGCTACGACTACGATCAGCCCGACGGCATGATCGACCGCCTCGACGCGAAGCGCCCGGCGGCGTGGATCGGCCGCCTGACGCCCGAATTCGTGTTCCGCAAGACGCTGCCGAGCCAGACGCAGCCGTTCGTGTTCGAGACGCACCATCACCTGCGCCTCGGCGGCGACATGCTGCCGGTCCTGCCGCTCGTGCTGATGCTGGCCGGCACGTTCCTGATCAGCATGCTCGGCGCGGTCATCTATCAGCAGCGCATCGTGAGCCGGCACATCGAGCGCGAGACCGAGCAGCGCATGCTCCGGCGCGAGGAGCAGGCCGAAGCCGCGCGCCTGCATACCATGGGCGAGATGGCGTCCGGCATCGCGCACGAGCTGAACCAGCCGCTCGCCGCGATCCTGAGCTACAACCAGGCGTGCGTGCGCCTGCTGCACGAGCCGGAGCCGGATCTGGCCGCGATCCGCGGCGCAATGACTTCGATGACGGGCCAGGCGAAGCGCGCCGCCGACATCATCGTCCGCCTGCGCGCGTTCATCGGCAAACATCCGGCGCACGTGCATCCGCTCGACATGCGCGAGGTCGTGCGCAACGCCGTGTCGCTCGCGGAACCGTGGCTGAAGCAGGGCGGGGTAGCGGTCAACCTCGACATCGCCGACGACGTCCCGCTCGTGCGCGCCGACAGCGTGCAGATCGAGCAGGTCGTCCTCAATCTGATTCGCAATGCAGTGGAGGCGATGGAACTGATGCCCGCGGACGGCCGCGTCTTGACGCTCGCGCTGCGCGGCGAGGGGCAACACGTGACGTTATCGGTGCGGGATAATGGCCCCGGCGTGTCGGCGGAAATGCGCAAGACGCTGTTCCATCCGTTCCGCACGAGCAAGACGGACGGCATGGGGCTCGGTCTCACGATCTGCCAATCCATCGCCGAAACCTACGGGGGGACGGTGATCGAGAACCCGGCCGTGCTGTTCGGCGCGGAATTCCAACTGATTCTCCCCGTCAATCCATCGAGGAACCTGTCGTGAATGCAGCCGATGAAACCGTGGTCTATCTGGTCGACGACGATGCGGCGGTGCGCGATGCGCTCGCGCTGCTGATGCGTTCCATCGGACTGAAGGCGAAAACCTATGGCGACCCCGCGGAGTTTCTGGCCGACGTGACCGGCAACGAGGTCGGCTGCCTCGTGCTCGACATCCGTATGCCCGCGCTCAACGGTTTCGCGGTGCAGGAGCGCTTGAGCGCGATGGGCTGCCACTTGCCGATCATTCTGATCACGGGTCACGGCGATGTCGCGCAGTGCCGCCGCGCGTTCCGCAGCGGCGCGGTGGATTTCCTGACCAAGCCGATCGACGAAACCGCGCTGATCGAGAGCCTGCAGACGGCGATCCGCCATGCGCGCGAACATCAAGGCATGCAGCGCCAGATCACCGACGCGCGCGAGCGGCTCGGGCGCCTGACGCCGCGCGAACGCACCGTGTTCGACCTCGTCAGCGACGGCATGCCGAACAAGATCATCGCCGACCGCCTGCATCTGTCGCAGCGCACGGTCGAGGCCTATCGCGCCGCGATGTTCGAGAAGCTCGGCGCGGGCTCGGTCGCGGATCTCGTGCGCTTGCGCATGATCGGCGCGGAATAGGGCGTGCTCATGTCCACTCCGGCTGCGCTGCTCGGCATTGCGTTCGTGGCGTGCCTCATGAGCGTCGCCGTATTCGGCTCGCTGTTCCGCACGCACATTCCGGGGCTGCGCCGTTGGTCGTTGGCGTGCGCGGTGCTGCTGATCGCGATCGGCGCGCTGTTGTTCGGCAAGTCCGATGCGGTTGTCTTCAGCGCGAGCGCGTCGGTGTTGATCGGTTCGTTCCTGGTGCTGCAGGGGTTTCGGCAATTCTTCTTTCTGCGGCCGGCGGCGCTCTGGGAATACGTCGTGCTCGCCGCGATTCTGGCCGCCCTGGTGCTATGGGTGTTCGTCGCGCCGAATCTCGGTGCGCGCGTCGTCGTCATTTCCGCGTTTCTGGCCTACATCCGGTATTCGATCGCGTGGCTCGCGTATCGTTATCGTCCGCCCGAGCGGCCCGTGTACGGTTACTACTTCGTGCTCGTGGTTGCGCTGCTGGGCGCGCTCGTGCACACGGCGCGCGCGTTCGCGATCGTGTTCGGATGGGTCCACCAAGCCGCGTTTCTCGAACCGACGCCGATCAACGTCCTGTTCATCAGCACCTCCATCCTGAGCTTGCCGTGCCTCGGAGTCGGCATGATGATGCTCGCGCACGACCGGCTCGCGGAGCGCATGGAGCGCCTTGCGACCGTCGACGATTTGACCGGCGTGCTCGGGCGGCGCGCGTTCATCGCGCGCGCCGAGGCGCTGCTCATGGCCGCCAAGGCGGACGGCTCCAAGCTTGCCGTCGCGATTCTCGACATCGACCATTTCAAGGGCATCAACGACCGCTGCGGCCACGCCGCCGGCGATGAAGTGCTCGCGCACGTGGCGCGTCTCATCGCGCAGGGCGTGGTGCCGCACGGGGTCGTCGGCCGCATCGGCGGCGAGGAGTTCGCGGTGCTGTTCACGCTCATGGACAAGGCGCGCGCGGCGGCCGTGATCGAGCAGGTGCGCGCGATGGTCGCCGTATCGGCGACGGCCGTGCGCGGCGCGGATCTGGTTTGCACGCTCAGCGCGGGCGTCGAGGAGAATCTCGCGGGCGATACGCTCACGAGCCTGATGGCGCGGGCCGATACCGCGCTCTATGCGGCGAAGGCCAACGGCCGGAATTGCGTGCTGATGGCGCCGGCTGCGGGGGTGGAGGCGGGGACGGAGATGAGCGGCTCAGCAGACGGCGGGGCGGCCGGATCGCGCAACGACCGGCGCTGGTATTCCGAATTGACTGGCGCGCGCGATCACGGCTAAGATCGTTGCCATGCTCAGTTCCGCTTTCCTCTTCGCCGCGTTCGTTCGCGCATGTTGTCATGACATGCCGGGGGAAACTCGCGTTTAGCCGCTCGCTATTACCGCTTGAATTGACTCGTTTCCTACTGGCCGCCCGTTGCAAAACCGGCGGCCTTTTTGTTTTTCTGCGGTTTTTCTGCGCCGCCACGGAACACGCCATGCCGCTTGCTCTCTACGACACCTGGTCCCGCACCGTTCGTCCATTCCGGCCCATCCATGCCGGCACGGTCGGCATGTATTGCTGCGGCCCGACCGTCTACGATCATGCCCATCTCGGCAATTTGCGCACGTACGTGTTCGAGGACGTGTTGCGCCGCGTTCTGATGCACAACGGCTTCGACGTACGGCATGTCGTCAACATCACGGATGTCGGCCATCTCGTATCGGATGCCGACGACGGCGAGGATAAGATGGAGAAGGGTAGCCGCCGCGCGGGCGAATCGGCGTGGGCGCTCGCCGAGCGCTATACGCAAGCGTTCATGCACGATTGGCGTACGCTCAATCTCCTGGAGCCGACGGTTTGGTGCCGGGCGACGGACCATATCGCCGAACAAATCGCGTTCATCGAACGACTGGAGCGCGCGGGCTACGTTTATCGGACCGGCGACGGTTTGTATTTCGATACGAGCAAGCAAGATGGCTACGGCTATCTCGCGCGCTTGAACGAGGCGGGGCTGCAGGCTGGTAAGCGCGTCGAAATCGGCGCGAAGCGCCGCGTTACCGACTTTGCATTGTGGAAATTCAGCCCCGCGAACGTGCACCGTCAGATGGAATGGGACAGCCCATGGGGACGCGGTTTTCCGGGCTGGCATATCGAATGCTCGGCGATGTCGGCGAAGTATCTGGGGCCGTGGTTCGACATTCACTGCGGCGGCGAAGATCATATCTCGGTGCACCACAGCAACGAGATCGCGCAGACCGAGGCCGCTTACGGCACGCGTCTCGCGAACTTCTGGATGCACGGCCATTTCCTGACGCTCGATGCGGCCAAAATGTCCAAATCGAGCGGCGATTTCGTGCGCGTGCAGACGTTGATGGAGCGGCGTATCGACCCGCTCGCCTATCGCTATCTGTGCCTGAGTGCCCACTATCGCAGCAGTTTGCGCTTCGGCTGGGACGCGCTCGATGCGGCGGACATGGCACTGGGCCGGCTACGTCGTTGCTATGCGAGTTGGCCGGCCGGCGGCGTGCCGGACGCGGATTGCGTGGCGCGTTTCGATGCCGAGATCAACCAGGATCTGGCATTGCCGCGCGCGCTGGCGATCGTGTGGGAAGTGGTCAAGAGCGATTTGCCGCCCGCCGTGCGGCGCGCCACGGTCGATCGCTTCGACACGGTGCTCGGCTTCGATTTGAGCCGCTGGCAGGCACCCGAACCGCCGATGCCCGGGGCGATCCTCGCGCTTCTGGAGGCGCGCCGAAACGCGCGCGCCTCCAAGAATTGGGCAGCGGCGGACGAAATACGCGAACGGCTGCGGTGCCTCGGCTGGCATGTCGAGGATAGCGGAGCAGGGCAGCGACTGACCCCGTTTTCTGTGCCTTGACACAGCGTTTACCCGCACCGAAGTACCCCTTATCTCAAAAAAGGCGGGAAAAATTACGGCGTCCTGCGAGGTTTTTCGCGAGGCGCCGCTCAATTCCGCGTATCCCCCAACATACCTGGCCCGACGGCTAACGCGCGTACGCTAAATCTACACCTGTTGGTTCGGAGTGCGATATATATCGAGGAAAAACGCGACACATGATTCTTCGTATGACGCTAGACTTTGCCTCTCGCCCCTCTCTTTCGTGTGGCTTTTGACACACGTGTGACGGATCAAGCCGGTGTCGTCGTGGCGGTTGTTTCTCAACCTCCCGGCAATGGCCGGCCCTTATCTGGACATACCGTGCGGCTGCGGTTCCGCACCACGAGGAGATTAGTTTGAAAGAAACACCCAAAGTCGTAGTGGAAGGACTGTGCAAGATCTTCGGACCGCATCCGAAGCTCGCGCAGGACCTGTTGGAGCGCGGTGCCTCGAAGGACGAGGTGTTCGCGCGTACGGGCAACGTCGTCGGCGTCAACCAAGCATCCTTCGATGTTCAGGAAGGCGAAATATTCGTGCTGATGGGCCTCTCCGGCTCCGGCAAATCGACGTTGATCCGCTTGATCAATCGCCTCATCGAACCCACCGCGGGCCGCATCGTGATCGATGGCCGCGAAGTGGAACACATGTCCCGTTCGGCGCTGACCGCGCTGCGGCGCACCGACATGAGCATGGTGTTCCAGTCGTTCGCACTGATGCCGCAGCGCACCGTGCTGTCGAACGCGGCATTCGGCCTCGAGGTAGCGGGCATGAACCGCAAGGCGCGCGAACGCCGTGCGCTCGACGTGCTCGAGCAGGTCGGCCTGGCCGCGTTCGCGAACAAGCTGCCCGCCGAACTTTCGGGCGGCATGCAGCAGCGCGTGGGCCTCGCGCGCGCGCTGGCCGTCAATCCCTCGCTGCTGTTGATGGACGAGGCGTTCTCCGCGCTCGATCCGCTCAAGCG
>CAUPOD010000039.1:0-11161 GCA_963512745.1 uncultured Burkholderia sp.
GTCGTCGGTGCCGGGCGGCAAGCGCATCACGAGGTGAAGCCCCGCGTCGCTGCCGAGCGCGGGCAGCGCCTCGCCATAGCGCGCGGCCATCGCGTCGAGCAAGGTCTGGCGGCGCTGGCCGTACAGCGCGCGCATCTTGCGGATGTGCGACGTGAAATGCCCTTCGCCGATGAATTCGGCGAGCATCGCCTGCTGCACGAGCTGCCCCTCGCGGTACAGCTCGGCGCTGGCCACGGCGAAACGCTCGGCGAGCGGCTCGGGCGCCACCAGATAGCCGACGCGCAGCCCCGGAAACAGGGTCTTGCTGAAGCTGCCGACATAAATCACCTGCCCGCCCTGATCCAGGCCCTGCAGCGACGCTAGCGGATAGCTGCCGTAGCGGTATTCGCTGTCGTAGTCGTCCTCGATCAGCCACGCGCCGTGCTGGCGCGCGTACTCTAGCAGCATGCGGCGGCGCCCGAGGCTCATCACCATGCCGAGCGGATATTGATGCGACGGCGTCACGAGCATCAGGCGCGGCGGCGCGGCGAAATCGTCCGGGCCGGGCGCGATGCCCTCCTCGTCGACCGGAATCGGCCGCGTCACGAGCCCCGACACCTGCAGCACGCTGCGCACGCCCCAATAGCAAGGGTCCTCGGTCCAGATCACGTCGCCTGGATCGGTCAGCAGGCGCACGGCCAGGTCGATCGACTGATGGATGCCGGTCGTGACGATGATCTGCTCGGGCGAGCAGCGCACCGAACGCGCGCTGCGCAGATAGGCGGCCAGCGCCTCGCGCAGCGCGGGCAAGCCGCCGCCCGGCGCGTAGGTCAGCAGGTCGGGCCGCGAGCGGCGCCAGTATTTGTTGTGCAGGCGCGTCCATACGCGTGCCGGAAACAGCGAGACGTCGGGCACGCCCGGCATGAACGCGCCGCCCTGGCGCTTGGAGACGCCCGCGCCCGCGATCAGCTGCGCGCCGCGCGCCGACAGGATCGGCTCCACGACGGCGGACAGCCGCTCCGATTCGGTCTCGGGCAACGCGGCGATCTCGTCGGGCGCGGTGTCGGCCACGAACGTGCCGCGGCCGGTCGCGGCGCTCACGTACCCTTCGAGCGCGAGCTGCTCGTACACCTGCGTGACCGTATTGCGCGCGATTCCGAGCTCGGCCGCGAGCAGCCGCGACGACGGCAGCTTGGCGCCGGCCGGCAGCGCATGGCTCAGGATCGCTTCCTGCAGCAGATGGTGCAGTTGCCGATAGACGGGCTGCAACCCCGCGCGCGCAAGCCGCTGCGCGAGCCAATCGGACAGCACGCTGACTTTCATCGGGACCTCATTTCAACGGACGGAACGGAGAGCAAACGATGGGCCACGCAAATTGGCTCCTATATATTTATCGAAATGGCTCTAATTTTGAGAGCCAAATTTGATTATAGTCTGCGCATCCGAACCGCGAATCCTCGCGCCCCATCCTTCATCCGGAACCTGGAGACCCTCATGAGCAATGCCGATCTGCAAGCCCGCAAGAACGCCGCCACCCCGCGCGGCGTCGGCGTGATGTGCGATTTCTACGCCGCGCGCGCGCAAAACGCGGAGCTGTGGGACGTCGAGGGGCGCCGCTTCATCGATTTCGCGGCCGGCATCGCCGTACTGAACACGGGCCACCGCCATCCGAAGATCCTCAAGGCGATCGCCGACCAGCTCGAATGCTTCACGCACACGGCCTATCAGATCGTGCCGTACGCGTCGTACGTCGAACTGGCCGAGAAGATCAACCAGCGCGCGCCGATCGGCGGCGCGAAGAAGACCGCGTTCTTCACGACGGGCGCCGAAGCCGTCGAAAACGCCGTGAAGATCGCGCGCGCGGCCACCGGGCGTCCGGGCGTCATCGCATTCGCGGGCGGTTTCCACGGCCGCACGATGATGGGCATGGCGTTGACGGGCAAGGTCGCGCCGTACAAGCTCGGCTTCGGTCCGTTCCCGGGCGACGTGTTCCACGCCCCGTACCCGAACGCCGTGCACGGCGTGACGACGGAGCAATCGCTGCAAGCGATCGACATGCTGTTCAAGGCCGACATCGATCCGAAGCGCGTGGCCGCGATCATCCTCGAACCGGTGCAGGGCGAAGGCGGCTTCTATCAAGCGCCCGCCGACTTCATGCGCGGCCTGCGCAAGATCTGCGACGCGCACGGCATCCTGTTGATCGCCGACGAAGTGCAAACCGGCTTCGCGCGTACCGGTAAGCTGTTCGCGATGGAGCACTACGACGTGCAGGCGGACCTGATCACGATGGCCAAGAGCCTGGCGGGCGGCATGCCGCTGTCGGGCGTGGTGGGCCGCGCCGAGGTCATGGACGCCGCGGCGCCGGGCGGCCTGGGCGGCACCTACGCGGGCAACCCGCTCGCGATCGCATCGGCGCACGCCGTGCTCGACATCATCGACGAAGAAAAGCTGCTCGCACGCGGCACGGCGCTCGGCGACAAGCTCAAGAGCACCCTCGCGGCGCTCAAGGCCGAAGTGCCGCAGATCGCCGACGTGCGCGGCCCGGGCGCGATGATCGCGGCCGAATTCATCGATCCGCAAACGGGCGCGCCCGACGCCGATTTCGCCAAGCGCGTGCAGACGCGCGCGCTGGAACGCGGCCTGCTGCTGCTGATCTGCGGCACGTACGGCAACGTGATCCGCTTCCTGTTCCCGCTCACGATCACCGATGCGGTGTTCGACGAAGCGCTCGCGATCCTCGCGGAAACGCTGAAGGAAACCGCGGGCGTCGCGGCCTGAACGGCGCATGCCGCGGCTCGCGCCGCGGCGCACCCCGACCCATTCCCGATTCCGATTATGAGCACGCAAACCACTCTCGCTTTGCAAGACCCGTCGCTGTTCCGCCAGCAAGCCTATTTCGCCGGCGAATGGCAGAACGCGCCGGACGGCGCGACCTTCGAGGTCCGTAATCCCGCGACCGGCGCGCTGGTCGGCACCGTGCCGCTGCTCGGCGCGGCCGACACGCGCCGCGCGATCGACGCGGCCAACACCGCCTGGGCCGCGTGGCGCAAGCGCACGGCCAAGGAGCGCGGCGCGATCCTGCGCAAGTGGTACGACCTGATGCTCGCGCACGCCGACGATCTCGCGCTGATCCTGACCACCGAGCAAGGCAAGCCGCTCGCCGAGGCGAAGGGCGAAATCGGCTACGCGGCCTCGTTCATCGAATGGTTCGCCGAGGAAGGCAAGCGCGTCTATGGCGACACGATCCCGACCACGGCGGCCGACAAGCGCTATGTTGTGGTCAAGGAATCGATCGGCGTGTGCGCCGCGATCACGCCGTGGAACTTCCCGGCCGCGATGATCACGCGCAAGGTCGGCCCGGCACTGGCCGCCGGCTGCCCGATCGTCGTCAAGCCGGCCGAGGCCACGCCGTTCAGCGCGCTCGCGATGGCCGTGCTGGCCGAACGCGCGGGCGTGCCGCCCGGCGTGTTCAGCGTCGTCACGGGCGACCCGAAGGCGATCGGCGGCGAATTCACGAGCAACCCCATCGTGCGCAAGCTGTCGTTCACGGGCTCCACGGCCGTCGGCCGCCTGCTCATGGCGCAGTCGGCGCCGACGGTCAAGAAGCTCTCGCTCGAACTCGGCGGCAATGCGCCGTTCATCGTGTTCGACGATGCCGATCTCGACGCGGCCGTCGAAGGCGCGCTCGCCTCGAAGTACCGCAACAGCGGCCAGACCTGCGTGTGCGCGAACCGTCTGTACGTGCACGAACGCGTGTACGACGCGTTCGCCGAGAAGCTGAGCGCTGCCGTCGCCAAGCTCGAGACGGGCCTCGGCACCGAGCCCGGTGTCACGCAGGGTCCGCTGATCAACGAGGCCGCGGTGCGCAAGGTCGAATCGCACATCGCCGATGCCGTCGCCAAGGGCGCGAAGATCGAAACGGGCGGCAAGCGCCACGCGCTCGGCCACAGCTTCTTCGAGCCGACCGTGCTGACGGGCGTGACGCCCGACATGCTGGTGGCCAAGGAAGAAACCTTCGGCCCGCTCGCGCCGCTGTTCAAGTTCTCGTCGGACGAGGAAGTGGTCGGCTACGCGAACGACACCGAGTTCGGTCTCGCCGCGTATTTCTACAGCCGCGACATCGGCCGCGTATGGCGCGTCGCCGAGGCGCTCGAGTACGGCATGGTCGGCATCAACACCGGCATGATCTCGAACGAAGTCGCGCCGTTCGGCGGCGTCAAGCAGTCGGGCATCGGCCGCGAAGGCTCGCACTACGGCATCGACGACTACGTCGTGATCAAGTATCTGTGCATGGCCGTTTAAAGCCGTCTCGAGCGGTTCAAACCCGCTCGAAAAGCCGACGCCCCCGGAACCTTGTGACAAGATCCGGGGGCGTCGGCCATTCAAGCGGCGCAGTCGCTGCGCCGCGCGCTCAGTCGGTCTGATATTTCGGCGAGCGCGGCCCATACAACAGACCGTCCGGCGGACCGGCGTGCAGCAGCCGGTAGCTCGTGACCCCTGCGATGTCGTGACTACGGTCCGTCACCGAGTTCGCGATCTGATTGAGCGCCGCCGTCACCAGCATCCCGATCAAACCGCCTCCGCCATTGTTGCCGCCTTCGTTGCTGCTGGCGCTCCCGGCGCCTTGCCAGAGCACGTCGCCCGTCTTCAGATCCACGAGCTTCGCCGACGCCGTGACGACGGTGGCGCTATCGATCACGTGATACACCGTGCCGTACTGCGTGATCTTCGTATACAACGCCGCATCCGCGCCGAAGATCGCGCGCAGCTTGTCGGGCGAAGTCTCCTGGATATCGCTCGCGGTCGTCAGGCCGTTCTGCTTGAACGTCTCCGTCATCACGCCGACCGGCACCACGTAGTAACCGGCCTCGGCAATCGGCATCGTCATTTGCGACAGCAGGCCGTTCGTCGCGTGCACGTCGGTCGTGCCGTTTTCCGGCGGCAGCACCAGGATCGAATGGGGACGGCTGTTCTTGAAGGCAGTGTAGTCCGCATGCTTCACGGGTTGCGCGCAAGCGGCCAGCAGCGCGACCACAGGCAGGACCAGCCAGGACTTGATGGAATCGATTTTGAACATGGCGCGCTCGCTCAGATTTGTTTCGGCTTCTTCATCAGGAAATCCATGAAGGCCGCGGATTCGGGAAACAGCTGTTTCTCCGTCGCGAATTCCTGCATGGCGCGGTCGTCGTTGCCGACGCTCGCATACAGCATGCCCAGCTGCGCGTGGAAGCCTGGCGGCGGCGTGTGGCCCTTCGCCTGAATTTCCTGGAGCGCTTTTTCGAGTCCGTCGATCTGTTCCTGCGGCGCCTTCTCTCCCTTGAGATACGTGTACACCTCGGACTGGTACCCGGTCCACTGATACAGCGGCGGCGTGCCTTGCGCGGCACAGCCTGCGAGCAGCACGGCGGCCGCTGCGATTGGCACTACTAAGCGATTCTTGGTTTGGGTGAAGATCATGCGTTTCCCGTGGTCTCGTGGTGATGGCCGGCTCCGTCTTCGCATGCCCGGAGCCGGCGTATCGGTATATTTATCGCTGGGTTCTGAGCGCGCCCGCGTCGACCTGCTGGCTCAAATGGCCGACCGCGTCCTGGATCGCCAGTTCGAGCACCTTGCCGTTCAGCGTCGAGTCGTAACCGGCGGTGCCGCCGAAACCGATGACCTCGCGGTTCGACAAGCTGTACTCGCCCGCGCCCTGGCTCGAGGCCACGACTTCCGACGTGGTGGTATCGACCACGTTCAGATTGACCTTCGCGTAAGCGATTTGGCTCTTGCCGTGCCCGAGAATGCCGAACAGTTCCTGATCGCCGATTTCCTTGCGGCCGAACTCGACGACGTCGCCGGTAATGACGTAATTCGCGCCCTTGATGGCCTGCGCCTTATTCATGAAGCCCGCTTCCTGCTTGATTTCGCTGAGATTGTCGCGATCGAGCACGTTGAAGCGGCCGCTCTGCTGCAGCGACGTCACGAGAATGGTCTTGGCTTGGCCGCCCAGACGGTCGATACCGTCGGAGAAAATGCCGCGCATGTAACTCGACCGATTATCGAATTTGCCGATGGAAATCCGTACCGGATTACCGACGGGCGGCGTCTGAATACTGGCAACCGGCGAGGTGACCGGCAATGAGCGCGACGATTCGGTCGCACATCCGCTCAACACGACTACCGCGGCAGCGAGCGCCACCGCGCAGGTTTTCGGCAAATTCATTTTTTCCCCGAAGAAACGTGAATGAAATATTTAATATGCTTTCCTCGCCTGCGCAGCCGCCTATCGGACTGCCGCCGGGACCGGGGATTCTAGCAAATATAATGGGTCCATATCACGGCGGCGATAAAAAAACGATTCGCGGCCCGCATTCCAATTAATCGAATCGATACTCGGAAAGCCTGTCGATCGATTTTGCGAGATGCTTATCTCTAAATTAATAATCGAATCCGATCATTAAGAATTATTCGCCCCGATCGACCGCAGCCGCATCTCGAGTTCCGTAATGCGGCGCTGCAGGATGTTCTCGGCCGGACCCGAAAACGAATTGATGCGCACGCCGAGGTGGTAGCGTCGCTTGCCGTTCAGCGCATCGCTTTCGCGGCGCGAGACGAGCGTGACGTCGAGTTCCACGCGGGTCTTGTCGCGCAGATCGACCTCGACCTTGCCGAGGCGCGTGCCGAGCGGAATCTCGGCCGCCGCCGCATCGAACGTACAAAGGCCGAGGCCGCCCAGCGACAGGTCGTGCACCTCGTACTCGAACTCGCCGACGTCGCGCAGCGCGCCGCGGCACAGGTACGGCTTCGTGGCGGGCGTCGGCACGCGGAAATATTCGCGGCGCTGGATGTGATAGAGCACGTCCGGCAGATCGGCCTCGAGCGCGGGACGGTCGTCGAGCGTCGTCTCGCGCGGACACGCGGTGGAAAACTTGATCGTGACGCCGTCGGGCGTGGCGCGGAACGACCAGCGCGCGGCGCCGAGCATGGCCCGGTTCTGCTCGGGCATGCCCGCATCGAAAACGAAACTGCGCTCGTGCACGGCCAGCACGCGCGTCGTCATCTGCCCCGCGCCGTACGACAGCGTCAGCACCATGCCCTGCGCGGCCAACTCGCGCAAACGACGCGCGACCTCGAGCGGGTGACGGCGCGCATAAGGTTCAAGTTCGTCGATAAGGCCGGTGTCTTGCGTGGTGTTGGACATCTCGATGGTGCTCACTTGGCTACGGTTTCTCGTCTGCGGTCGCCCGCTAGACGACCGTCTTATCGTTAATTTCGTCTGCGCCGGACAAAAGTTTAACGATCGCCTCAAAAAAAACGCGCCGCTCCCCCGAACGACGCGCATATCTCCTGCTTACCGATTCTTATATTTCTAGTTGAATCTATGTGAACCCATTCGTTTTAGTTGTTCTTGCTACGCCTCCCCTTGCGCTGCCCGGCCCTCAACGGAACACGTTGACCGCTTCGACGAGCAGCGCCGCCTGCTGCTTCAAACTCTCCGACGCGGCCGCGCTCTGTTCGACGAGGGCCGCGTTCTGCTGCGTGATGTTGTCGAGGTGGCCGACGGCCTGATCGACCTGCTTCACGCCCGAACTCTGCTCGTTGGTCGAGGAGCTGATCTCGGCGATCAGGTCCGACACGCGCTTGACCTGCACCACGATGTCGTCCATGGTCTTGCCCGCGTCGTCCACCAGCCGCGCGCCCGACGCCACGCGATCGACGCTTGCGCCGATCAGCGCCTTGATTTCCTTGGCCGCGTTCGCGCTGCGCTGCGCCAGCGCGCGCACCTCGCCCGCCACCACCGCGAAGCCGCGCCCCTGATCGCCCGCGCGCGCCGCCTCGACGGCCGCGTTCAGCGCGAGGATGTTGGTCTGGAACGCGATGCCGTCGATCACGCCGATGATGTCGCCGATCTTGCGCGAACTGTCGGTAATCTCGTTCATGGTGTTGACCACTTCGAGCACGGCCTGGCCGCCGCGCTCGGCCGCGTCGCTGGCCGAGACCGACAGCTGGTTGGCCTGCAGCGCCGTCTCGGCGTTGCTCGATACGGTCGCCGTCATCTGCGCCATCGACGCCGCCGTTTGCTGCACGCTGGTCGCGGCCTGCTCGGTGCGCGAGCTCAGGTCGTTGTTGCCTTGCGCGATCTCGTTGCTGGCGCGCTGCACGTTGAGCACCTGCTCGCTCACGTCGTCGACGAGCCAGCGGAACATCAAGCCGGCCTGGTTGATGGTGCGCAGCGTCATGCCGATTTCGTCCACGCGGTCCATGCGCACGCCGTTACGGTTCTCGCCCGTCGCGACGGCGAGCGCCTGACGACGCAATTGACGCAGCGGCCGCGAGATCTGCGCGTCGAGCCACCACGCGAGCAGGCACGTGACGGCCAGATGCGCGCCGCACACTGCGGCGGCGAGTTCGGGATTGCGCAGGCCGAGCGCCCAAGACAGCGCGGCCGCAGCCGGCACCATCAGGAACAGCGGCAGATTGATGCGCCAGCGCACCGAAACGGTCTTGAGCAGCGACGTGAAGCCGAGCAGCCCGCGGCGCACCACGAGCCCCTTGTAGATCGCGCGGCCGCGCGCCTTGCCCGTGCGGATGTCGCGGTACAGCGCCTCGGCCCCGGCGATTTCCTCGCGCGTGGCCTTGGTGCGCACCGACATGTAGCCTTCCACGCTGCCGTTGCGCTTGATCGGCACCGCGTTCGCGCGCACCCAGTAGTGGTCGCCGTTCTTGCGGCGGTTCTTGACGAGCGCGGTCCACGGCTCGCCGCCCTTGAGCGTCGCCCACATGTCGGCGAACGCCTCCTTGGGCATGTCGGGGTGGCGCACCACGTTGTGCGGCTGCCCCAGCACTTCGTCGGCCGCAAACCCGCTGACCTGGATGAAGGCCGCGTTCGCGTAGGTCACGTAGCTGCTGGTGTCGGTGGTGGACATCAGCGTCGCGTTGTCGGGAAAGTCGTATTCTTGTTGTGTGACTGGCTGGTTGTTACGCATTGGGGTCTCCCTGCGCCGTCAATTATTTCTCCGTTATCGTCCTCGGCGCCGGATTCTTTACGATCAGGCGATAAAATCCCGGACAAATACCGAGCCGACCTAGTTGCAGCCGCAAGCGCGATCGCGCAAAATCCGGCGCGTCGCGGCCGATGCATGCTATCGGGGCATCCACCAAGCAGACCGCAACAATTTTGTCTTGCTATGCTTGGCGCCTCGCGCGGCATCGTTGCTTGGTCGACAGGCTGCGCGGTAAACGAACACGCGATCCATCCGCGCGCCCCAACGCATCCAGAGGAGTAGCACATAGTGAAGAAGATCTTGGCAGCCCTGACCGTAGCCACGCTCGCCGTCAGCGCAGGCGGCGCCTATGCAAAAGACTGGTCGACGATCCGTTTCGGCGTCGACGCAAGCTACGCGCCTTTCGAGTCGAAGGCAGCGGACGGCAAGCTGGTGGGCTTCGACGTCGATCTCGGCAATGAAATCTGCCACCGCCTGGCCGCCAAATGCGTGTGGGTCGATCAAGATTTCGACGGCATGATCCCGGCGCTCAAGGCGCGCAAGTTCGACGGCGTGCTGTCGTCGATGACGATCACGCCGGAACGCGAACAGCAGATCGCGTTCTCGGACAAGCTGTTCAACACGCCGACGAGCCTCGTCGCGAAGGCCGGTTCGGCGCTGCTGCCGACGGCCGAATCGCTGAAGGGCAAGTCGGTCGGCGTCGAACAAGGCACGATCCAGGAAACCTACGCGAAGACCAACTGGGCGCCGAAGGGCGTGAACGTGGTGTCGTACCAGAACCAGGACCAAGTGTATTCGGACTTGATCTCGGGCCGTCTCGACGCCACGCTGCAAGACGAAGTGCAAGCCGACCTCGGCTTCCTGAAGACGCCGAAGGGCAAGGGCTTCGCGCTCGTGGGCAAGGAAATCCCGACCGGCTCGGCCGCCATCGGCCTGCGCAAGGAAGACACGGACCTGAAGACCAAGATCAACGGCGCGATCACGGCGATGGTCAAGGACGGCACGTACAAGAAGCTGGCCAGCAAGTACTTCACGTTCGACGTATACGGTTCGAACTAAGGCCGCGCCGCCGTCCGTGGGCGCGCCTCGACGCGCGTCCACGGGGCCGGCCCGAAGCGGGTTTTCCACAACAGCGGGAAACCCGCTTTTTTCATGCGCCGCGCGGCGCGCACGCGCAGGTTCGCGTGCCCATGCGCATGACCGCCGCCGCCCGCGTCCGCTATCGCGCCGGGAAACACCGCAAGCCCGTACAATCTCCGCATCCCTCTTTCGCGCTGGCGCCCTCCTCATGCAAACCCGGATCCACCCGCTGATTTCGCCCACGCTCGGCACCGAACGCGACGTCGTCAGTTTTCACTACGGTCCGAGCACGGGACAGAAAGCGTATATCCAGGCCTCGCTGCATGCCGACGAACTGCCGGGCATGCTGACGGCCACGCTGCTGCGCCGCCGCCTCGCCGCGCTGGAAGAAGCCGGCCAGCTGCGCGGCGAAATCGTGGTGGTGCCCGTCGCCAATCCGATCGGCCTCGCGCAGCAAGTGATGGGCGATCACCTGGGCCGCTTCGAGCTCGGCTCGATGCAGAACTTCAACCGCAATTTCTACGATCTCGCCGCGCTCGTGCCGCCCGAAATCGAGAGCCGCCTCTCGCAGGACGCGCAGGCCAATCTGCTTGCCGTGCGCGGCGCGCTGCGCGATGCGCTCGACGCGCAGGAGCCGCACACCGAACTCGATTCGCTGCGCCTCGCGCTGCAAAAGCTGTCGTACGACGCCGACATCGTGCTCGATCTGCATTGCGACAGCGAAGCCGCGCTGCATATCTATACCAATCCCGAACTCTGGCCCGCAGTCGAGCCGCTGGCGCGCTATCTCGGCGCGCAGGCGTCGCTGCTCGCGCTCAATTCGATCGGCAACCCGTTCGACGAGATCCACAGCTTCTGCTGGTCCGCGCTGCGCGAACGCTTCGGCGCCCGCTATCCGATTCCGCTCGGCTCGACCTCGGTCACGGTCGAACTGCGCGGCGAATGCGACGTCGATTACGCGTTCGCGCAGGCCGACGCCGACGCGCTGATCGACTACCTGCGCGTGCGCGGCCTGATCGCCGGCACGCCCGCCCCGCTGCCGCCTCTGCCGTACCCGGCCACGCCGCTCGCGGGCGTCGAGCCGCTCGTCGCGCCGCACTCGGGCATCGTGATCT